>DATNET010000130.1:0-29215 GCA_035606745.1 Tepidiformaceae bacterium | reverse complement strand
TCAGCGACCGCGCAAACTCTAAGATCAAGGTCGGCGTCTGAGGTATACTGAGAAAGGACCAAAATGGGCGACCACAAGACGAACGGCACTTCCATGGCGAAGGCCGCTGGCAAGCGTGTTCACGAAGCGCAGGTTACGATGCTGAGCGACGATTGCGGACTGATCGGCTTCAATATCATGCCGGTGTTTACACAGGACTTGCCGGACGGTCCGATTCGCGTCGCAGCCGTGCTTACTGCAACCGGCGGTCGCATGTCGCAAATTGTGGGTTCGTTTGAACCGCGCACGGTTGTGGTTGCCGAGGTTTTTTCTACGACGGTAGAGAACCTGCGGGAACAGCTCATGCCGCTATGCAAGGAAATCATGTACAAGGGTGGTCAATGCATGAAAGCGAAGGGCCACGGCGGCGAGTGCGGCTATCCGGAGAGGCCGCCGCAATGAGCAAGCGCGGCGAAGACGGAAACTATTTCACGAAGGACTGATCGCGGAGATTCCCGTCAAGTGAGCAAGAAGTCTCGGCCGTGGTCGCGGCAGCAACGGGAGTCGATGAAGCGGCGCGCGCTCATCGGTCAGTGGAAGGCGTTTTGTCGCTGGTTCATGTTTTCACGCGAGCAAAACATGGATTACATGAGCCTCGGTGGTCACGGCCGGAAAAGGCTTGCGCAGGAATTGCAGCAGACGAAACGCTGTCCGATTTGCCACTCGAAGCCGATGCAGTGCCCGCATAGCACGCTCGACGTCTACACGGAACTGCAAACACGGCTCGTGCCCGATGAGCGCAAGCACAAACCGTGGCCGTTCCAGCATGCGGGGCGGTGGCCTTGAGCGCACCCAATACGACAACCTGGCTGCCTGAACTGCGCGAAGGTCGCGACGGCCTTTCGCAGATCATCCGCCTCGTGAACCAACTTCGCAGGCGCGTAATCGGCAATGCTTCCGGGGCAACGGCGGCGCTGTTCTCCACGGCAATCGGACGCGGTGACACGCTCGCCACGTTGACCAACGGCGTCGAGCTAGTCGGTCTGCCGTTCATTACCCCGGTAGTGTATCCCACGTTTACGATCGGCTTCGGCGGACAGATCGAAGACACGGGTAGCAACGGCATATTCCGCCTGCGTCTCGGCGGTTCGTACGGGCTAACCGACGGGGTTGAGATAGTCAGAATCACCGCTACGTCTACGGGATTTCAAACGGTGCAGGCGACGCCCGTGCTGGTTACGGGGAACACCGCGAATCTCATTCAGATGACGTTGCAGTCAACGCCGGGCAACACGGCACGATTCAGAGGCGGTTCGCTCAGTGCCAGTTAAGCGCAAACCCGTTCCGCTTGAGCCCGAGGCGCCGGGGATGGACCCGATGCATATATCGCGGTCCATTGACCAGACGTCGTTCGCGCCGAAGAAACAGGAATGGCCGGTCGTTCCTGGCTATACGAACCGCATTTTCGCCGCCAACGGGAAGCCGATTTTCGGGACGTGGGCGGGACCGCAGGACAAGATCTGGGAGTACGAAGGCCGTTACGGGTTTATCGGAGGCGGCACGTACACCGGGAAGACGGACATTCTTCGCTGGTATCCGTGGCAGCAGATCGAGGAAGACAATAAGCGAATCAAAAGCGGCGAGATAACCGAATCGTTCGGGCAGGCGCTTTACCTGCTACGTGAGACGCCTCGCTTGCGCGAGGTTATGAACCGCTGCGCGCGTGACTACAAACTCGCTTGCCCCGACGTCACCTGGAAGGCGATGGACAAGACGTATGTGCATCCGAACGGCTATCGCATGACGTTCGGACACATGGAGAACGACGAGGACTGGGATAAGTACCAGGGGTGGCAGATCACCTGCCTCCTGTGGGACGAGTTGCCGTCGTTCCTGTTGTCGCAATGGGATATGATGGACCAGTGGGTACGCCAGCCGGCCGGGTCGTTCCTGACGCCGATTCAGCGGGCCGGCGGAAACCCGATCGGCGTCGGTCGCGCGTGGGTGAAAAAGTTCTTCGTCGACTTCGGCTCAGGCAAGGAAATCACTAAGAAGGTCGAGGTTGAGGTCGAGGACGCTGACGGGAGCAAGCGCAAGCAAGTAGTCGAGCGCTCGCGAATGTACGTCTACGCGAAGGTTTCGGACAACAAGAGCGTCGACCAGGCCGCATACCTCGCCTCGTTCGACGGGAAGCCAGCCGGACTTGTCCGCGCGATGCGAGACGGCGACTTCGGCTCCGCACTCGGGGATCTTGTCGGACTGTGCTGGGACGAAGGCGTGCATGTCGTCCGGTCGTTCACGATTCCTTCGACGCGGCACCTGTTCCGCTCGTGTCACTTCACGTACGCCGAGACGACGGTGCAGTGGTTTGCGGTCGACTACGACGGGAACCTGACGGGCTATCGGGAGTTGCACCTAAAGGACCACACGGCCAAGATGGTCGCGGAGCGCATCCGGGAGATCGAGGAGTACGCTAAGGAACCGCGCGAGTGGTCGGTTGACCCGGACGACGGATCGAAGCTGATCGGCGTGCTGGGGCCGGTGACGGCCTGGGAGCGGACGAAACAACGCGGCCCTTCGCCGGCAGAGACCATGCGACGAGTCGGGATCCGGTGGACGCGAGCGGACGACAACCTGGGAGCTGCGGCAGACCAAATTCGCGACCGGCTGCTGTCACGCACGCTTGACGGCACTCTGAAAAAATCCCCCGGCGTTCCGGGGCTGCGCTTCTTCGATGACTGCAAGCACTCGATCGAAGAGATCCCGTCCATGCCGGCCGACAAGAACGACAAGGACTGTCCCGATCCGAAGGCGCCGGCAACCGCTTATAGTGCTATGTGTTACGCTGCGATGAGCAGACCGCTCACGCCCGATCGGAGCAAAACGGCCGACGACGACTGGGAAAAGTGGGATAAGCCGAAATCGACACGAAAGAGCCGTACATCGTACCCTGGACTTTGGTAGGAGCCGCGAATGAGCACGACCCCTGAAGACACCAATTCTTCCGAACTCGACACCGACAGTGCCGATTCTACAAACGTCGAAGACAGGCCGGTCGACACGATCACGGTCGGCGGAACGGAAGACGCGCTCAAGGGAGTTGCGCCCGAAACGGCCAATCTTGTCGACTCGATCAAGGAAGATGAGCAGCAAGAAATCGCCGATGCGGTTTTTGAGGATTTCGAAACCGACTGGAGTGGTTCCACGAAATTTCGCCAGCGACGCGCAGAGATCTTGAAGCTGGCACTTGGCGAGTTGCCGCCGAAAGAGGACGGCTACAGCCAGATTCACTATTCGATCATCATGAAGGCCGTCGTCAAGCTCGCGGCCCGTGTCTACGACCAGCAATTCCCGTCGAACGGCGAGTTTTTCGGCATTCGCCCGACTTCGGCCGCCGATCTTCCGCGCTGCGTCCGCGTCGCGAAGCACCTGAATTGGCAGGTTTTGCACCAAATTCCCGAGTACGTGCCGAACCACGACGCGCTGATCATGCAGTGGTATCTATACGGCTCTGCGTTCACTTTCATCTACTGGAACCCAGTCAAGAACCGTCCATGCCACGAAATCTGCCCCACGGAAGACATCGTGCTCCCGTACGCCTACCCGCAGTTCGCGAACGAGCCGAGTATGTCAGGGTTGCCGCGCATTACGCGCATCGTCCGCAAGTACCGTTATGGCGCGGATGGCCTCGACGCTTGGGCGCGCTCGGGTTACTACAGCAAGATGAACGTCGAGGAGCTTTTCGGCGACGACGACGAAGACAAAGACGACGCGACCGCAGGGAACATGACGAGCGGGAGCGAGGTCAGCGATCCCGTCCGCGAGGTTATCGACCGTGCCAGCGGCGTCAAGAAGCCCGAGAAGGAAACCCCAGCTCGCCGCGAACTGCTTGAACAACATCGCTGGTGGAAGCTGGACGAGTGGCCTGAGGAACGGCCGGTTATCGCGACCATCGACCGCGCGACAAAGACGCTGATCGGTTTCGTGGTCCGGGCCGACGAAGATCCCGAGGACCGCGCGCGCTACAACCGCGAGAAGCAGGCAGACGACGCCGCGTACGAAATGGCGATGCAGCAGTACGAGCAGGACTTGCAGGCGTACCAGGCCAACGCGATTAGCATCCTCGGTGGAATTCGACCGGGCGCCATGCCGCCGCCTCAGATGGGCATGCCGACGCCAGCAATGGGTCCGCCGCCCGCAATGAGCATGACCGCGCCTCCGATGCCTGGCGCCATGACACCTACGATGCCGGTTGCACCGCAGCCAATGACGCCCCCGGTTGCACCGAAGAAAAAGCCGCTTCCGAAAGAGCCGACGCTCGTTCCGATCCACTTCTTCACGCACTTCATCTGCATTCCGAATCCCGAGGGGATCTATGGTTTCGGTATCGGCTACCTATTGGAAGGCAACAACCTCGCGGCCGACTCGCTTGGATCTGCGCTGGTTGACTCGGCCGTTCGCGCGAACACACAGACCGGCATCGCGTCTCGCGAGGCGAAGCTTGGCGCTGGCGAATGGCGCATCAAGCCGGGTGAGATCATGAAGACGGAACTTTTGCCCGGCGAGATCGACGGCGCGATCAAGTTCCTCCAATTCCCCAAGCCGGAGCCGACCCTTGGCGAAGTCATCAAGGACCAAAAGGAAGAGGCCGAGGAACTGTCAGGCGCGTCTGACATTCTCTCGGGCGAAGTGGGAGGCTCGAACGAAACGGCGACGACGACGCAGATTCGCATCAGTCAGGCGCTTGCAGCAGTCAGTATTCAGGGCAAGCGTTATGGCCGATCGCGCACGTCCGAGGGGGAGAAATTTGCCCGACTGAACAGCGTGTATCTTGGCGACGTGGAGTATTTCAGCGTTATTGATCCGTACCACCAGGCGCCTCCGCAAGCAGAAGACGGCACGTACAGCGGGCTCAAGGACAACCAAGCCTATCACCCGTCGGTCGGCATGGTCGAAGACCACAGTATCGCGCGCCAAGACTACCTGGAGGACGTCGCGATCACCGTGACCGCAGACCCGCGAATGGCTAGTCAGCCGCAGCGGTTCCAAGAGGCGATGCAGGCGATCCAGGTGACTCAGAACGCGGCAGCGGTTGCGCCATGGATCGCACAGAACCCGCAACTCTGGATGGTCTTGCTCCGCGCGCTGTTCACGGCGATGGACCGGCCGGATCTTGTGGCGCTCGTTCAGCCGCCACCGCCTCAGATCCCTGTCGCGCCGGCCCCCGGTGGAATGCCAGTTCGCGGCGCCCCGCAAGGAGGTCCTCCGAGACCACCGCAACAGCCGCAGGGTAACGGACAGTCGATGCCGCACCCGCACCCGCAGCCGCCGGGAATGACCGTTCCAAACAGCGGGGGGGCGCCTGTAAACGCGCCGTTCATGAATCAGGGTCAATGAGACTCTTTGACACGGCTGGGCTTATTGTTTAGGCTACTGTTCAGCGATGAGTCCCCAGAAACGCGGGTTCGCGAACCTGAGCCCGAAGGAGCGAACCGCCGTCGCGAGTAAGGGCGGCCTCGCGGCGCAGGCCAGCGGGAAAGCGCATCGCTGGACACCGGAGCAGGCGAAGGCGGCTGGTAGCAAGGGCGGCAAGAAGGAGCGTCCGAGTGAGTAAGTTTGAGGAGCGCAAACCCGAGGAGATTCGCGCGTGGCTGGAAGAAAGCGACATCGCGCAGGACTTCGTTGCGTTCTTGGCCGAAGCGAAAGCGAACAACATTCACATGCTCGTGAATGCAGGGCGCCGCGCGATGGTAACGACAAATGAGGTCGCCCGATACTCAGGAGTGATTGACTTTATCGATGGCATCACTTCGATGCTGGAACGCAAACCGGAGAAGAAATGAGCAAGCTTGACGAACGAATGAAGCAGTACGGAATCCCGCCGATTCCGGGTCTTCCGATGGGTAAGACAATCCTCGTGTTCCGCATTCCGCCGGTCGAACGGACGGCAGGCGGCCTCTACATTCCCGAAACCGATCAGGGCGAGCAGGAGATCGGCGTGTTGCTCGCTGCCGGCCTCGGTGCGATCGACATCCTCAAGGCGGCGCTGATCGAAATCGGCGACGTCATTTGGTTCGGCCGCTTTGCCGGAACCAACCGCACCGTTCGGCGCGAGGCCGCGCAGAAGGCCGAGCAGATCACGGCGATGAAGGTCGAAGACGTGCAAATCTCCGTGGATGCCCTTGAACGGTTGAAGGGATACGACATCAAGGAGCTTGCGGTAGAGGGCGAACCTACCGGGCAACACTTCTACGTCCCCAAGAAGAAAGGCAAGTAAATGGTTCCCGAGAATGACGACGAGCCGAAGGTTGAAGAGAAGACCGAGGGCGTAACGGTTGATCCGGATGACGTCGAAACTCCGACCGACAAGCCGGCCGAGACCGAGGAGCAGAAGCAGTCCCGGAAAGATCGCCGTCAGGCGACCCTGCGCGACGAGAAAGAGGCCCGTCGTCAAGCCGATGAGCGTGCCCGTCTCGCCGAGGAGCGGGTTGCTCGCATCGAGCGCGATCTCGCCGAGACCCGTGGTTACGCCGCCGCTCTCGGCCAGCGCAACCAGGACGATCCCGCCGCCGCGCGCAAGACCAAGATCGCCTCTCTGGAAGACGAAGCCGATCGTCATCTCGCGAACGCCGGGATGGCCGCCGCTGCGAAGGACCAGGAACGCGCCAAGGCCGAGATGCGCGCGTACAACGCCAAGCAGCGCGAGATCGCCAAGCTGGAATTCCGCGCTGAGATGGAACCCGACATCGATCAGCGGTTCCAGCAGTTCCAGCGGCAGCAGCCGATGGCGATGACTCCGCAGCTCCTCCAGGCCCGCGATAGTCTCCAGCGCGAGTTTCCGTGGCTCACAACGAACAAGCGCGCTCTGGACGCGACCGACGCAGAGGTCGATCGCCGCATGCGTTCCGGTCAGCAGTTCTCGTATGAGATGGCCCGAGTTGTCGCAGCCGAGGTTCAGCGCGATCTCAACCTCAAGATCAATACTCCCCCATCCGAGCGCTCCCGTGCCGCTTACCAGGCCCCCGGCGGCGGCGAAGGCGAAGGCGGCGGCGAAGGTCCCGTGACCGTTCGAATGGGCAAGGCCGAGAAGACGATGGCCCACAAGTTGTACCCCGGTCTCGATCCGGCGGAAGCCGAGAAGAAGTGGGCGCGCGAGGTCGGCGCTCCCGAAGCTCGTCGCCAGGCCAAGGCCGGTCGGTAAGATTGAGGGAGAGCGTCTCGATCGGGCCGCGAGTCCAAAGGGCTGTGACATGGCCAGCCACGCGGGAGAGACGAGCCCACCGGGGAACGGCCCTTCGGGGCTGTACGACTCCGGGTTGTCGGCGCCCGCATGCGTTGCCCGTACGCCGGGGCGCCGACATAGAACCTAATCTTCGCGCCGCTCCATCTCGGCGCAAAGGGGAACCGTCGCCACCCAGGTCTGAACTCCAGCGCGGCGTAGCGCTGAAATCGACGGAGCGCACGGGGACCGCCAGCCGTACTGGCGGGTAGTTCGCTCATCCACAGAAAACGTTTGCGTCATTACGTAGCTCGTGCATACTGGTAGCTAGCCTCCGATCTTACTGCGGGTCGGGTACGGTTTCGAAGTAAGCAGCGCCGCCCGGTAGTTCGGGGTCCGGTGGTCCGTTGACGCCTCTCGCGAATGGCATCGCGAGGAACGGTGAAACGAAGCCATTCGGAGATCCCATGGCACGGCGCAAGCGACCCGACCCGACCGACACGAACATCCTCTCTGACCCGCAGTACGACCAAGTTCTCAACGCCGACCCGTCCAAGAAGTATTGGTACGTCTCGGATGAGGACATGCCGACCGCCTTTGGGCGCGGCTACGCGCGCACCGAGCGCAGCGCCAATGGCCCCCGCCCGGCCAAGTGGTACGACGGCATCGCCGATCACGGCCCCGGCTACCGCGTCAACAACCAGCTCACGTTGATGGAAATCGACAAGGAGCGCGGCGAGGCGATCCAGCACGCCGCCGAGGAACGCCATAACCGCGTCCTCAAGGCGACGCAGGCGAAGATCAAGGACCCGTCGCAGGACGACACCCGATATCTGTCCTATTCGAAGGACCCCGGCTACCGCAACCGTTTCAACGTCACCGCGTCTGAGGAGGCTCGATAAATCATGGCAAACGTCACTATTGGCGGCTTTCGAGCCGTCGGAACTCTTTCAGGGGGTCCGCTGCCGACTCCGCTCATTCGCCCCGTGGCGAATAACTACGGAACCCAGCTCAACAAGGGCGACTGGATCATTCCGGTAAGCGACGGCACGGTGGCTCAGGCTGCCGCCAACAGCACGATTCTTCTCGGGGTCATCAATGCCTGCTCGTTCATCCAGGCCGGCGGCGCTTTCACGGGTCGTCGCACGATGAGCGATTTCATTCCGGCGAGCACTACGTTCTCTCCGACCACGGTCGGCAGCCCGAACGAATCGCTCGTTTCGTACATTCCCGGTACGGCTGACGTTATCTGGGAGGTCGACCTGAATGGGACGACTTCGAACACGGTTGCCGGCCGTCTTGGCTTGATGGGTGAGAACTGCAACCTCGTTATCACGGGCACGCCGAGCACCACGATCGGAAATTCCTGCATGTTCCTGGACGACAGCTCGCACGCTACGACCGCCGCGCAGTTCCGAATCATCGGGGTCCCCGGCTACTCGCTAGAGAACGGGCTCGACATCACTCAGGCGGGCATGGGCGATCCGACGCTCTCTCACTGCAAGGCCCTGGTGACTCTCAACCAGGGCTGGCTTCCTCCCTACACCACCTCGGGAACCTAAGGAGCGATCATGGCTACGCCAATTCTCACCACCTCAAATATCCCGTCCACACTCAAGCCGACCCTCGACTTGGTGTGGGGCCAAGAGCAGAAAAAGAAGCTCTTTTGGAAGGACATGGGCTTCAAGGTGTCCAATTCAACGGACGCCTTCGAAGACGATCAGGAGTTCGCCGGCCTCGGGCCGGCGCCTGCGAAGGCGCAGGGCGCGATGCTCCAGTTCGACACCATTCAGCAGGGCTTCGCCAAGCGGTACACGCACGTCACCTATGGCCTCCGGTTCACTCTTTCGGAGGAAGCGATCGATGACTGCAAGTACGACGAGGCGATCAACGGTACGGAGAATCTGAGCAATTCGCTCAATCTCACTCAGGAGTATGTGATCAATTCGATCTTCATCAACTCCTTCTCGTCTTCGTTCGTCGGCGCCGATGCGCTGTCGCTCTGCAACACGGCCCACCTTCTCCCGAAGGGCGGCACGTACTCCAACATGTTCACGAACGCGCTCTCGCTGTCGGAAACGGCAATCGAGACCGCCCGCGCGAACATGGCGCAGCTCCCGGACTCGAACGGCTACATCGTCAACGGATATCGGCCAAAGCGCATCGTGGTCCCCGTTCAGTTGCTCTACCGGGCGATGCGCATCCTCAAGTCGGAGAAGCAGAACGACACGAACAACAACGCGATCAACGTGCTCAAGGGCATGGGTATCGAGGTCGCCGAGGAAGCGTCGCCGTACCTGACGAGCACCACGAACTGGTGGCTCGTGTCCGACATCAAGGCCGGCATCCGCGTCATTTGGCGCAAAAAGCCGATGTTCCGCGAGCACAACACCGAAGACAACTACACCTGCACGTACTCGGCCATCGAGCGGTTCTCCGCTGGCTGGACGAATCCGCGCGACGTGTACGGGTCGAACTCGTAAGGAGCGGCCATGGGTCACATCAACCGTACAAGTTCGTTCAAGAATCCGTTTGCGCTCCCTCCGTGGATCGTGGCGCCGAACGGAGGGGACGTCGTGTACGTCTGCTCTCTCGGCGTCCAAAACGGCATTCAGGACGACATCGCGAGCAGGCTCTACACGACGCTCGATGCCGCGCTGAACGTGTGCCAGGCAAATCAGGGATGGACCGTGATCGTTCTTCCTGGCCACGCTGAGAACGTTACGACCACGCCAACGTTCAAGGCCGGCGTAACGATTGTCGGAGTGGGAACCGGAGACGAGCGCGGCACGTTCACCTGGACGGCGACCACCTCTCAGTGGGCGATCAACGTCGCGAACGTCAAGATTGCGAACTTGATTCTCAATCTTGCCGGAACTGCGGCGACGGCAACCACAAAGGCAATCGTCGTGACCGGGGCGAGTAGCACGATCTCCGGGTGTCGCGTCATCGCCGGTGCGGCTGGCGGAACACAGGTCGCCACGATCGCATGCGAGTACGGCACGGGCGCGGGCAAGTTCACGTTCGGGGGTGACACCGAGGACGAAGGCAACATTGTCTTTGCCCCGGCCGATGCCGCCGTCGTGGCGTGTCTCAAGATCGTCGCCGCGCTCGATCAAGGCAAGATCAAGTGGAACAACATCAACGTGGGAATGTCGGCCACCACGGCCGGCGTCTGCACGATGACGGTGGCGCCCACGAACATCGTGATCCGGAACAACATCTTCAACAACTCGATCACCAGTTCGACCAAGTGCTTTGTCGGCATCACGGCCGCGACCGGGTTCGTCGAGTACAACACCGGATACATCACGAACGCCACGGGCGGTGCCACCGCATTCGGCACGCTCGGATCGCTCCAACTCACCCAGAACTTCGGGTGCGCGGGCGGCGCGGTTACCGGCATTCTGATCGGAAGCGCCAGCTCGTAACAAATCGCCGGGCCGTATCTTCGGGGGCGGCCCGGCCTCGAACCGGAGGCCGCACTTGGGCGACACGACGACCACCTACGTCCCTCGGGACTTCCGGCGCGTCTGTGACCAGTGCGGCAACCTGTACAATCGTTCCCAGCTTCGCCGCCGCCGGAACTGGATTTTCTGCGACGACTGCGAAGGCAAGGGAACGCGGATCATCGAGGAAGAGAACGAGGCGATTGCCCGCCAGCGCCCGTTCCGAATTCTTCCCGTTCCAAATCCGAAGCCGCTCCTGATCGAAAACCTCTACAACTACATTGCAGAGGAAGGAATCTTGTTCGACTTCATTCTGTCGACAGCACCGGCGCGCAATACCGGAGGGGCGAACGATCCCCTTGCTGCCGCATGGGCCGTTGCGTACCTGTCCGACGTGGTGACTCAGAACGCGACAACCTCCTTGACGACGAGACCGGCAAGCTGGGTGGCCTCGGCGAAGATCAAGATCGCCTCGCTTCTGACGTACCTACTCACGCAGCAGAGCGGCAGCCCGACCGGCCCGAGCGTAACGGCGCAGGATCCGCGCTACGGCGGGTTTCTGTCCGGAGGCTTCTACGTCGCCTCGACGGTCATCGCGGCCGGGCGCGCTTTCATGAAGGCGTATTTTGCGCTCGGGACCGTCGAGTATCTCAATGCGGCGAACCGCTGCGCGACGTTCTTGCGGCACGCCCAGTGCGGCGATGTCCAGGTCACGCAGCACACCGTTTACCCGAACGGTGGAAGCGCGTATCACGTCGGTGGCGTCGCTTCGTCTGTGACAGATTCGACTGGATTCCAGTCCAATACGTTCAACCTGGCGGACGTCTACGCGGCAGTGTTCTTCAAGGAACTCGGGTCGGTGGTTGGACTGTCGACGACGTACGGAGACGCGAGTTCAACTTCGTTCTTTACCGCCTCGACGCAGGCGGCGCTTAGTACGATGATTTCTGAGCTGTCCACGTTCGCTGAAACCGGACCGAAGGACTCGGCTCACGGCGACGCGAACACGCCGGGGCTTTCCGCGACCGCGCCGAAGACCACGTATGTGGCATATCTGAGCACAGGGACCGGCAACGGTTCATGGGGAGCCCCGACGACCGTACCCGGATCGGCGATTGCGGGAGCCGTGGCCGGCTGCTTCGCCGCAAACGGGGCCGACGCGACGGTTACCGCCATGCTCGCGTGGCTTGCCGCAGGAACGTCGAACGCCGCGAACAGGACGCCGACGACGAACACGGCGCAACAGACGCTCGACGGGATCACGGGGACGTATAGCCCGGCGACGGCACCAGCTACTGCCTTGACGGCATCTGCTCCGTTCACCGAGGCAACAGGCGCGTTATACGACCTGGCGTCACTCGGCATTCTCGCGCCCGTCCTGAGCGCTACGAATGCCAACACCCTGCGTACTGCTCGAACGGCAGTCGCGCTCAGCGTGCCGTGGTCGACCTACTATCTGGATCTTAGGTCTCTCGGCGTTCTCGGGCGAGCTGGGCTTTCGCTGCAACCGCATTCGAGCGCCGGCCAGTCTACCCCTGACGTGGTGTTCGCGGCGCAGTACGGAAACGTCTTTCGCTACTCAAATCCATGACGACCTACTCTTTCGATCTGAATCTCCAGGCCATCGCGAAGAATGCGTACTTCTATGCGGGTCTCATTGGGCCGAATATTCAGCCCGACACCGATCAGCTCGCGGGCGCAAAAGATCTTATCAACATGCGGACGAAGGAATTGCAGTCCGAGGGGATCATTCTCCGAACGCTGACGCAGCAGACGATTTCGCTTGTTGCTGGAACGGCGATCTATGCGATGGCGTCTTCCGTGCTCGACATTGACACGGGCCACCCGTACGTAAGCGGCGGCGGGATCGACGTGCCGATGACCGAGTATTCCCGCGATCAATATATGTCACTCACGGTGAAGACTTTCACGGGCCAGCCGACCGCGTTCTACGTCGAGAAGACGCCGACGATCAATGTGTACCTATACCCGGTTCCAGATTCGTCGTGGACAACGATGACGCTTCCGATTATCACTCTCTTGCCGGACTTGAACGTCGGAACTGACACGACCTCGCTCATGGCGAAGTACCTTCGCTGCCTTACACTGGGAGTCGCGGCAGACCTGGCCATGTCCATGCTTCCGCAGCGCGCTCCGTTGCTGTTCGGGCAGTATGAAGAAGCGAAAAAGCTCGCCCGAAACGACGACACGGAACGCGGATCGCTGCGACTGATCCCGGACTACGGCACCTACGGCTACGGAAGGCGGTTCTAGATGGGCATGCTTGGCGATATGATGACGATGAAACCGAGCGAGACCGGGAAGGATTCGGTCACGCTGGACGAGCTTGGCAGCCTGATTCCATCGGCAAATACGCACAAGCTCGACAAGTACGGCAACCCCGAGCGACCCAGGAGCGATCCATGGGGTGACTACCTCGAAACAATGCAATACCTTACGCAGCCGAAAACGGACATGGGACCAGACGCTCGTCGCGCCCTTGGTGGTATGCCGCCTTTGCCGCCGGCACAGCATGATCCGGTGGAGATGCAGTCCTCGGGCCTCGGGAGCGCGATTATGTCACTGCTGTTCGGAGGCGCCAAGTGAGCGCAGGCTCTCTCATTGGTCCGCTGTCGATCAGCGGATCGAACACGAATACCGGCACGCCGAACGCTGGAGGTAGTTTCTTCGCGTACATCGTCGGAACGACGACGCAGACGCCGATCTACTCGGACGCCGCCGCGACGATCGCGATCGCTCAGCCGGTAACACTGGACAACGCCGGAAGGATTCCGTATGCGACCTATCCGAACGGCCTTTACTGCGTCGGTCCTGTGCGGCTCTATGTGCTCGCCGCTGACGGAAGTACAGTCATTAGCGATACCGTGTTTCAAACGGTCGCCTCCGGGGCCGCACTAGCTAATGCGAAATTTCCCGCTGAGTTGACGGTAGACGCGGGGTTCACGGCGCTTGGAACGAGCCTTGGAGGCATTGACGGAAACTACCAGGCACCGACCGGGACGACTCCGCGCGCTGTCAACGCTGTCCTATCGTCGCTGCAACTCACGCCGCAGGACTTCGGAGCCCTCGGAGACGGGCTGCATGACGATACCAGCGCGATTCAGGCCGCACTCAATGCACTCAAAGCAGCGGGTGGCGGTACGCTGTATCTTAGTCCTGGGACATACAAGACCAGTGCAACCATTTCTCTGTCGTCTGCGACCGGAATAGCGGTAAAGGGGACCGGATCGAGCGCCAGCGTCGTTAATCAGACGAACGCCTCAGCAGACGTATTCGACTTCACTTCCTGTACGTCGCTTTATTTGTCTGGCTTTTTCATGTCGCATGCCAGTTCGACCAGCGGGAACGCAATAACACTGTCGCAATGTAGCAGCGTATTTGCGGAGCGCATCGGATGCAATCCTTTGTTCACGATTGGTTTGTACTCGTCGGGTAATACGTCAAGTGGACTCACATTGATATCGTGTAATTTACAGGGGAAAGCTTCCGGGAGGGGCCTCAAGAGCGAAACGCCGTTCACCGTAATCATTGGTGGGTCATACGGCATCGTTTCAGGGTATCCCATGGAGTTCACGCTGGGAGCTGCTAACGTTTCGCTTTCGGGAGGAATAAACTTTTTTCCGTCCGGAATCGGCAGCACAGGAATTCTGTTCAATGCGGCACTCACGGGGGCTAGATTTTCCGTAGTTGGCTGCCCATCACTCGGACTGAACGCGCTGCCGTTCGACCTGTCTGGGCTTTCGACGGATCCGCATCTATTCCAAGTCGCCAACGGAGTTGAAGGCATTACGTACTCGGCGGCGATTGGTAATACGCTGTCCATCCTCAGCCAGTACGGTCACGATTCAGTTCTGGTGGCTGCTTCCGGCGGCGCTGGTACGATGACGGTCGCGGCTCCCGTGCCGACGCCGGCCGCTGAGCGCGGTCAATACTTCGTCACGCACTTCAAGAATGCTTCCGGGGGCGCGGTTACGTGGTCCTTGAATGCCGTATTCGTGGCAAACGCGTCAATCCCAACGACCGACGGTCACACGATTTCTGTCGGCTGGTACTGGGACACCACGACGTCTAAGTACCGCGAAATGTGGCGCCAGGATACGGTTACATGAGCGACGAGAAGCCCATACCGTTCGCGGATGGCCTGGCCAGCGGCCTCGGGGAACTCTCAGGGTCATCTCCGCTGTTCGTGAACATGCTCGTTGATCCAACGGGGTCAATGACGATTCGTCCCGGCATCCGCGCGTGGTCCGCGTTTCCGTCTTCGTCCCCGGTGAACAACTCCCCGGTCATCGGCATCTTCCCGTGGCACAATCAAGTCGGCGACTATATCGTCTTTGTTACTGCCGATCGTTACATCTGGGCGTGGATTGGACCTGGCAACGTGATCGCGCTGTCGTCTTCGGGCGACGCTACAACCAGACTTGACGGTTCAGGGCGACCGATCTTCACGTACGACTCCACCCGCGTCGCCATTGCCGGAGGCGGCGGTCCCCAACAGTGGACGGGCGGCGGCTTGTCGTCGCGACTGGCGCCGGGGCAGACGATGCCGGATGGATCTCCGCTCGCGCTTACGCACATCGGCTACAACGCTCAGCGCTTCGTCGGCTGCGACAACAGTTTCAGCGGATATTTCCAGTGGACCGATCCGGGTCCTCCCGCGCACTCGACGTGGCCAATCGTCGGGCCGTACTTTCAAGAAGCCGAAGCATGGCCCGATCCGGCGGTGGCCCTGTTTACGACCACGAACGAGGTGTTTGTTTTTGGCACGGAGACGACGCAGGTTTACCTGCCCGATCCGACGACTGCGTTCTCGGCCGCGATGACCGTCCAAGCGGGCGTCGGCGCGACCTATTCCGTTATTCCGGTGACCGAGATCGGCGCTTTCGCGTGGCTCGACGACAAGCACCGATTCGGCCTGTCGGACGGGCGAAGTTACAACGTCATATCGACTCCTGCGATTGATAACGACATCACGCAACCAGGATTCGTTGTCTCTGACTGTTGGGCAGCTCGCATTCGTCTCGGCGTTTGGGATCTGCTGCTGTGGGTGTTTCCGACACAAGGACGCGGCTTCTGCTACGACAGAACCACGTCGAAATGGATGGGCGAGTTTCGGACCATTGACGCCAGCGGCAACTGGTTGGCCTGGGCACCGACCTCCTACGCCTACGTCCCCGGCGCCTCGCCGCAGCAAAATGTCCACCTTGTTGGTCTGGCGAATGGTACAATTGCTGAGTTGACTTTCGCGGCTACAGATGATCTCGGAACGACACTCAAAGCGGTGTCGCGAACTGGTTTTCAGAATCGTGGCACCTTCAACTGGAAGGAGTGCCGCTATGCGCGTCTCCAGTTCGTACGTGGATCGACTGCTCAACCGGGACCGGCACCTGTCGTGGAGCTTCGCTATCGCGATAACCTCGGCAATTTTCGCCCGGTGGTTAGTTGGTCCGCTGGCGTCGCGGGCGACTACAATCCGATCGTCGAAAAGTTCAATCTCGGCGTCTATCAGCAACGCCAGTGGGAGCTTGAATGGTCCGGAGGGGGACCATTCTCGTTGACCGGCGCAACCGAAACCTTCAACGTGCAGGACGTGTAAATGGGTCTTTCCTGGCAAGACGTTGCATTCGCGCCTCTCGGCGGCATTGGAATCGCGGGAGCCGCCATGGACGACAAGTCCAACGGAACCGGCGCGTTCGGCGGCGGATTTCCGAGTCTGAGCAGCATCATGAACGGGCTGGAGGGCGATCCGAACGGTCTGTCGGCCCAACTCCAGAAGCTTTCCAGCCAGGCGTACAGCCAGGGCAATCAGGTGAAGAATTTCCTTCTAAGCCGCGAAGGAAACGCCGAGAAGTACTACAGCCCAATGCAACAGATGTTCGGGCAGATGTATGGAACCGGCGGAATCATGCCGGCGAAAGCGCCTGGCGTTCCGGGCAGCACTCCGATCGGAGGCAGGTAGTGGCCGGCCCCGTTAGCACGTTGGTGGGGACGAAGCCGAACGCGACTTCGTATACGGCACCCGGAACGGCGCCGATCAGCCCGACTGGAGAATATCCGGGATTCAGTTCCGCGACCGCTCCGGGAACGGCAGCGACTACACCCCCGCTGAATAGCCCGTTCGGTGGACCTGAGATATACGGTGCGCCGGGGACCACGTATGCCGGGGTGGCAGCGGCTGGCGGAACCGGAACGGGCACGTCTCCCGTTTCTTCGCCTGCGCCTGCTCCGAGCACTTCCCCTGCGACGCCGACCTATGGAACGCAGAGCGGGCCGGGGATCCTTCAACAGTGGTTCGGAGAGCGTGCTAACGGCACCGATCCGGCCTACGAGTACACGACCGGACGCGGGATCAAGGCGCTCGACAATGCTGCCGCAGCTCGCGGCGGGTTCAACGGCGGCGCCAGTATGCAGCAGGACTCGGATTACCTGGCGAACATGGGCGCGCAGCGCCAGGGTCAACTTGACACGCTTGCCGCCGGAGCGTCGGGCGAGAACGCCAACCAGATCAGTCAAATGCTCGGAATGGGCATGGGACTGGCCGGTGGCCAGGCCGGATTGGCCGGTGGTTACGACACTGGCGCGGCAACCGACTGGACCAACGCGAACAACACTGGACTTTCACTGAGCGGGCAGGCGGCAATGATTCCGTATCTCGCTCGTCAGCAGATGATGTCGCAACTCATGGGCGGCGGCATGGGGATTCTTAGCAGCCTGTTGTAGCCATGGCCGATCTAAACTTCCTCCAATACTACAAGCCGATCGACTACCTGACGCCCATGTCGGTGGCACAGAAGATGGTAGAGCGCAATCGCAACGCCAAGACTCAACGCATGTTCGCGGAGAATCAGGCGAAGCGCCAGTCTGCGCAGGACTTGCGCGAACAGCAGGAATTCGAGCAGAAGCAGGCGGACGAGAAGCGCAAGGAAGACATCGAACAGGCGCATGCATTGCAGACGATCGGGATGCTCCATCCGACCAATCCAGGCGCAGCCGAAGCGCTGGCGAACGCCTACGGAATCCACCTCAACCCGTTGACCGCCGCGACTCCGGTCGCGCAAGCGCCGTCGTTCGACGATCAGTTGAACCATGAACTTGCGGGCGCCGGTCCGGACGCCGGAGTGCCGTCAAGCGGGGCAGGCCCTGCCGGTTATCCCAAGCCTCCCGATCCCGTTTTCGAGGGTCCGCAGGAGTCGCCCGATCTTGAGGAGCGCATGCAGCAGGCGAAGCCTGACGCGAAGCTCGAAGCGCTCATGTCGTCCGCGTCTGCTGCGCCGAAGTTCGAGGCTGCGTCGTACGAAGCGCCCAAGCCGTCGAACCCGCTGTTCGAAGCGGTGATCGGGAATCATCACTATCAGCTTCCGTCGACCGTTCCCGGCACGGGCCTCGGGAAGAAGTACGACGACGCTTTCTCGGCGCTCGTGCAGAGCGGCATGGATCCGGCGAAGGCGCGAGAGCACGTCTTCTCGATGTACTCCGACGACAACAAGGCGACGAACATCGCAAGCCGTACGGCCGAAGAGATCAAGCAGCGCGAGCAGGAGAAAGAGAACTACGGCAACAAGTTCGCGCTCACCGCAGAACAACGACAAGGCAACACCGAGACCGCCGAGCAGGGCCGCAACCGTCGCAACGCGGAGAACAACAAGACGCGCCTCGAAGCCGCCGCTCTCATGGGCGGTCCGCGACAGGAACAGGCCGACACCGGCAAGCGGACGCAGTACATGGGAGTCGTCAACCACTTCCAATCGACGGCCGGGACGAACGCGGATCTCAAGGCGCTCAAGAACCTCACGAAGATCAAGGGCGAGTTGAGCCCGGATTCTTCGGCGACATCGCAGCAGGCGGCGGCCGACACACTCGCGCAGATCGCGCAAGGGGGTAAGGCGGGCGTTGTCGTCATGCGGGCGTTCAACAATCACAGCCTCGGGCCGCTGGAAATGGCCAAGGATAAGGCTTATCAGGCTACGCACAACGGACGTCACTCGCAGGCGTGGATCGATTCGCTAAACTCCACCGTCCGCGAACTGCGCGAGTCCCAGCAGGAGATCGGAAAGGGCCAGTTCGAGGCGTTCGAAGATGCGGCGGGTTCGCGGAGCGCCTACGCGCAGGATCCCGAGGTTGCGCCGCACGTTGAGGAACAGCGCCGGGCGTTCGCGAAGGAGTTGGGGATTCCGCTGCCGAACAACGGACCGAGCGACTCGGAGAAGCTGGCGAAGATCATGGAAGGGCTGGGGATCAAGTAATGGACATCGACCCGAAGACGGCAGAAATGGCACGGGCGAAACTGCATGCCTTCCTTGACGGCAATCCGCCTCCGGAGAAGGCGGCCCTCGCCCGCCAAGCCCTCGGGATGCTCCCAGGTCCGAACATGAAGCCACGCGACAACGGAGATCCTGTCGCCGAAGACGAAAAGCTCGGGATCGAGAACAGGCCGATCGAGTCCCATGGTCCAATCGCGGATCAGTTTTCACCCGGTTTGAGCCAAGAAGAACAGGACGAAGCCGCGGTTTCTCCGAAGCGGCCCGAGGAGCTTGACAACGATTTCGTAGGTCAAGAAATCGCTAACGGCGCAATGGGCACTGCACTTATGCATGGGATCGGGCTCGCTCTGTCGAAGCCGGCCAGCGCCATCCTGAAATCAAAAGGAGGGCGTGCCGCTCAGTTGCTCAAGTCTACCGAGGCGTCAGGGGGAGATCCCGGCGTGTTCAATCTGGATGCGATCGTTCAGGGCGGCAGCCTAAAGGGACAGAAGGTCGGGGACGCGATCGAGCATCTACAACGCCTCAAGGCCAACGGGGCTGACGTCGAGCGTGAGCTTGAGACGATCATGAACGACGCGCATACGGGCAGTCCGGACGTTGAAGCCGCTCACGCCGCGCTCAAATTTCGGCCGCCGACCGCCTATGAGTCGGTTCATGCTCTGCACGGAAATCCCGTTGCACTGGCCTCGGCCGGAACGCACGTTCTCCCGCCGATCATGGGAAGGCTTACCGTTCCGGCGTCCATCGCGAATGCGACTGGCGCCGGAATCGCCAACGTCGTTAGTCCGACGACGGCTTTTCTGAACTCGCCAATCATGCGCGCGGTCATGGGGAATCCAGGAACAGCGCTTCCCGGTTCACCGCTTCCCGGAGGAAATCAATGAACATGCACCTTGGTGGCGGGGGCCAGTTTGCCTCGCTGGAACACAAGCTCTCCGGTCAACCCGGCGTAACGAATCCGGCTGGCCTAGCCGCGTCCATTGGGCGGGCGAAATACGGCGGCCACAAAATGTCGGAGATGGCACACCACGGAACCTCGGCGGCCCATTTACCGAACCATCCCGACTCGGGCGCCATCCACCACGTTGTCCACCACGTAATGCACCACCTTTTCGGAGGGTAAGCCAGTGATTGAAGACATTATAGTCGGAGTGTCCGGTGGAACACCAGCCGCAGATTCGAACGAGTACGTTCTTTTCGATTCTACCATCGCCCTTGGCGCCGGATTGATGCAGGTCAAAGGAATCGATCGCGGCCAGTTCATGGTCGACAATCCGGCCGCAGGAACGCTCAAGTCCTATTGGTCCCCTGACAAGGGAACGACGTGGAACCTCAATTCCACCACGTCGGTAGCCGCCCGCGGCGGCGGCGCAACATCTGGCATTCTCGCCAGCCCGTTTGACTACTCGCTGTCCGGTTTTGCGGACTGGAAGCTGGCCTGGCTGAACAGTGGCACGGCGCAGACCGGATGGCAGCCGACGTTGACGCTCTCGCGCGGCCAGAAGGCGCTGAGCTTCTAATGGGAACGAGCGTCCCCGCAGCCTCGGCGCCAGCGACCATCCCAGCCGGCACGCTGGCCCTCTCGAAGCTAGCCACCCAGGGCGATTCGACGGTGGTCGGGGTTCCAGCCGGCGGAGGCACGGAATCTCCCGTCGCTCTCACGGCGACGCAGCTCACGGCGCTCATCAATCCGGCGACGGCTTCGCTTCCGGGAGCCATGACGGCTGCTCAGGCGGCGGCGATTGTCGGAGGTGTTCCGGCGGCGGCATATATCAGCGCCGCGATCGATATGACAACGCCCGCTGACAACATCGCGTTTCTTCCTGCGAACGCCGGCAAGTTTTTCCTTGGCCTTCGGTCGAGCTGGATGGTTGCCTCTGTTACTGGAACGGCATCCGGCTCGCTTGTATTCTCGGCTGGCAATGATGCCAGTCATCAAAACATGCTGAGCACCACCGCTGGAACTATCACGTCTGGCGTGCTCAATGGACTCACGGGAGCAACCGCACCACCCATCATCATCACGGGTAACAACTTCGGCGCGTTCGGCACGCTGCTTGATAATACCACTCCAATTGTTATCAAGGTGGTTACCGCGCCAACGGGCGTAACTGCGGGAACATTCCGTCTGTTCGTTACTGGCCTGTGGCTGTAACGTGCGCCGGTCGGCTTTAATAGTCGCCGTGATCCTACTCGGCGCGGGCGCACGAGCTGACCAGGGATGGCAGGATAACCAGGACGGGAATAACTTCGCGTGCTACGACGTCGGCTCGTTTAGCGCGAACAACCTGACCAGTGGTGGGCGAGCCTATTCGGTAGTCGGAACAGGTGAAATCGTAAACGACACACCGAATTGGTGGACACAGACGACGTGGTATGTAGACCCGCAGTCTATCTTCGGGACGTGCAGCGACGGAAACACAGGACTGACGGCGGGCGGTCCGCTGTGCAACTACTCCGAACTGGCTCGGCGGCTAGCTGGAGCGACGCTTGCGAGCACGGTTACCATGACGGTACATGGTCAATCAGCACAGAACGCTAGCGATACGCCAATCTTCACATATTACACCACGAGCCAGTCTCAAGTTACTTTTGTGGCCACGCAAACCGTTCTTTACACAGGGACAGTGAGCACGTACACGGCGGCGACGGTTGGAACTCCGGCCGCCGATGACAATGAGCTTTCTGATACGGGGATTCCGGTTTCGTACACGGCTAGCGGGCTGCTAGCTAACGGCGTCGTCTTCCATCGGACCAGCGGAACGCCTTGCACTTGGTACGCGGCCAAGGATCTCGGTTCGAAGACAATTCGCGTATCATGGCCGTCTAATCTATTGACGGCATGTACTCCGGCACCGGGAGATACCTACACCGCATCGTCGATGCCGCTTCTGTCGTTTGCTCACTTCCAGGGGTCGCAAGAGCTAGGCACCGTGGCCAATGGATTTATGATTTCTGATGCCAATGTACCGGGAGGACAAAATCTGTTTTACCAACAAGATTGGTTTACAACCCACAGCCGCGATGGAGGAGTTTTCTACAATTGCGCATTTTCCGCGAATTACAATTGGCTGGGAAATCTTTTCGGCGGAAGCGTCCTTGTTGCCGGCGGTCTTCTGCGCGGAACGGGGTCGACTGAATATACCGTAGTAAGCCCTCACTGGTTCAACATGGAGGGAGGGAGATTAACATTCCAGGGCGCGGGACTCGATGTCGAGGTCGCCACGGCAACGGCATTCCAAATAAACTTTTATGACGTCAGTGGATTGGGTGGTTGTTTGCAAGTCCAGACCACGGCTAGGTATCAACAAACCGTAGAGGCTATTGGAGGGAAAGGGAATACCATACCGATGGTATCGGTGAATAATGCGACGGCCACCGGAGTTACCGTGTCGGATGCATCGACGTCGGCAGTTAATTCGATAGTTGTCAACGGAGTTGGGTTCCATGCCGCTGACCTTCCTGTCAATGACGTCAATTCTGGATCGCACCTAGGTTCTACTGGAACGCCTATCACTTCGGCCGGCTGCGCTCAGTTCAATACGAGTGGCATCCTGTCCAGCACAGGAAGCTCCTGCGGCAGCGGCAGCGGCACCGTCACCTCCGTGACCGGCTCCGGCGGTCTTGTCTGCTCGCCCACATCGCCAAACCCGACATGCACCATGGACACGTTCGCGTGCTCACCCGGCGACTTCGTGTCCTCGGCAAGCACGGGCGGCCTGGCTTGCACCACACCACGCTATCAGGCGTGGACCGACAACACATTCACGCCGCTGCCACAGGAAACGTTCTCGACGGCCGGAGCCGGGCTGGACATCACCGACGACCCCGGCGACGCAGCCACGGTCATCTCCCTGCCGATACTCGTGACGCCGGGGTCGTGCACGAACTGCTCCGCGACGATCGACAACTTCGGGCGGGTTACTGCGTATGCCCCCGGGACGGCTGGAGCTGACGCCTTGGCGACGTACGAAGTAACCTCGTCCAGCCACATTCCGGTCAACGGCGTGAATCTTGGCGCGCTAGCTAGCGGCGTAAATGAACAGGTGACCACGGCGGGGGTCGCGGCTCCGCTGACCTACCAGTGTGTCGCCAGCGAGGTTCAGATCGGCGCCGCGAGCGGCGGTGGGCTCGCGCAGACATCGAATCTCACCTATGGCGTGCTCGGAAACGGGCTTGTCGTAGGCGGCGCTCCGCAGGCGACGTTCCCCGCCGAGATCGATGCGCAGGCGGCCTCGGGGTCGTCGTTCATTGCGACCCACACGGCCGGGATTGGGTCGGGAGACTACTCGGGCTTCGTGATCTATCTCGGAGCGACACTCGCGGGGGCGCCGTACTTTCAATACCTGGTGCCGGCCCTAGCGAACACGACGTTTGGGGCGAGCGGCTCGGCGATTCTCGACAGCAACACGTCGAGTTCGGGGCAATTCAGGATCGGCAATAGCTCGACGTCGAACGGAATCGACCTCTACACGGGGTCGTCACGGACTACCCGGGTCCACCTGGCCTCCGCGGGAGATCTCGACTTCGTGGCGATGACCGCCCCGGCAACCCCGGCGAGTGGGATAGGGGCGCTCTACGTCGACTCGGGCTCGAAGAACATCGCCGTCAAGGACGACGCGGGAAACATCAACCACGGCATTCGAACGAATTCGTGCGGCGCCTCGCATTTCTTCACCGCTGTCGGAGGAGACGGAAGCTCGACGTGCTCCACGGTGGCGTTCAGCGACGTGACCGGCTCCGCGACGTGCGCGCAGCTCCCGGCACTAACGGGGGACACGCATTCGTCGGCCGGGTCTTGCGCGACGGTGACAGACCACCTCACGGATGGCGCGGGTACTAGCTTCAGCACCTCAGGTGTTTTCGTCCCAGGGCAGCCGTTCGTAGCGACGGCGGGTAACCACATTGCGACGAATGCAATCAAGAACTTCGGGCGCACAACGTCGATCTTCTACTCATGGAACGACTTTGGACTGTTTACCGGAATCAGTTGCTGGCTCACGCCCGGACCCACGGGGGCCGGAACGATCAATCCCTGCCAACCAGACGGCTTTGGCGTGGTCGCCGAATTGGCCAAGGGATTCGCGGCGAATTTCTGTCGCGTTACGGTCAACGTGGTCGTTAATAGCTATGCCGCGGCGGCAGTTCCCCTGACGTTCCAGGTGACGCGAAATGGTTCGAACGTGACCGGCTGTGTGACGAGTGGACTCGCAGCCGGGTTTACCGGGGTCATCGATAGCGGCGAGGTCAGCGTGTCCGGAAGCGCATCGACTGACACATGGGGTGTGCTTGCGGCCGGGTCATATCCAGGTGGCACGTCGAGTCTCTATGTGGACGTGGAGATTTACCAATGATCACCTGGGGCCAGCTCGCGCTCGGCATCGGGCTTTTCCTCCCCATCGCCGGCCTCATCCTCGCCGTGGGGCGGCTGCTTGAGCGCATCGACGCCCTGCGGACAGACGTGACCAGCCTGAGGACCACAACGTCGGCGAGCGCAATTGCCCAGGGGCGCCGCATCGGCAACCTGGAGAGCTACGTAGGATTGACCGCAGACGGAATCCCCGTTGAGCGGATGGGAGACTTTTCTGGACGTGTAAGAGGGAGCAATGACCGATGAAACGAACAGCCCTGGCCTTACCGGGAACACCGCCGAGTCCGACGTTCTCGGATTCTTCTACGACGACGCTATCGGCGCATTTCAGAGGCTACGCGACGACGCTGAGAGACTTGGGGAATTCGCGGGCCGCCTTGGTGGACTCGTTCGGACGGTTGGAATTGCTGCTACCGCCACCCACCGGGCCGAGTTCCACCGAGCCGCAGAAGCCTTCCAAAGGACATCTCAACTCACTGGACGGCTCGTAGCCTGCCTGAATATCAAGGAGACACCATGACCAAAAAGCAACTTCTCCACATCCTCGGACTCGCCGCCGTTGGCGTCCTGGGCGGCATCGTCGACGTGTTCACGCAGTCCCACGCCGTGTGGGCGCCCATCGCCGTCGCGCTCGCCGTCGACCTCAAGAACATTCTCGGGACCAAGCTGAGTGGCCCTCCTGTGGCCGTGCTGGCGCTGGCGGCACTCGTCGGTCTCTCGGGGTGCAAGAGCGTCCTCGGCCCGGTCCCGCCGCCCAATACGCCCGGCTTCGTCAACTGCTCGGAGGCCGCGCTGCACGCCGCCGCGCTGAACATCCTCCCGAGCGCGGAGACCGCCATCGCACAGGCGAACTACGAGGCTGCGGTGGCGGCGCTCATCGCCGGCATCGGCGGTCCGTTGGCGTTCGCCGAGGTGGCCTGCGCGCTCCAGTGGATCGCGAGCAAGGCCGCGCTCCAGGAGACCGCCACCGGCGATCCCCTGGAAGCGACCAAGGCCGCTCACGCGCGGGCCTGGCTGGCGGCGCACCCGGTGCAGTTCCAGTGAGGCGCACCGACCGGCTGCTGCTGTCGCTGATGCTGTTCGCCCCCGTGTCGGTCGGCTTCGCCGTCGTGGAGGTGGCCGCCCTGAGCTGCTACGCCCACGTGCCGGCGCCGAGCTGCGCGGATGATCCGACGCAGCCGGGGTGTTACCCGCCGCTACAGGACGAGCGGGCGGACGGCGGGCGATGACCCAGATCGCCGTCCTCAACGGCTCGTCGAAGCTCGCCAACATCGATGTGACCTTTCTCGTCGAGGCGTGCGCCCAGCAGCTCTACGAGTTCTGCCAGCGCTGGAACCTCGACCCGTGGGCGATCGGCTTCTATGCCAGCACCGCAGGCCTTCCCGCCGACGACATCTACATCTTCGTCTACGTCGACCAGCTCGACGTAGACGGCGCCCTGGCCTATCACTCGGTGGACGCGCTCGGCCGCCCCTACGGCCGGATGCTGCCACCCGATGACAAGCTCGACGCCACCGACCTTTCGCATGAAATCCTGGAGACCCGAGGCGATCCGACGTGCGATCGCTGGTTCCGCATGCCGGACGGAGTTGAAATCGCGGTGGAAGTGGCAGACCCAGTCCAAGCGGACGCCTACGCGCAGGAAGCGACGGTGCTAGGCGAGACCCGGAAGATCAAGGTGAGCAACTACGTACTGCCGGCGTTCTTCGAGGCCAGTAACGCTTCCGGACCATACGATCGCCTAGGAAACCTGCGGGCTCCATTTCAGATCGCTCCGGGAGGCTACGCTGCCGAACTGGACGCCACGGGGAACGAGCACGACGTGTTCGCGCGCAGGATCCTCGGAGACGTTCCACCGCACAAACTAATGGACGTTGGTGGCCGGCTGTTGCGCCGACTCAGGACGCAGCGATGAGCGCGCTCGGACTGGCTGCGCTCTCAGTCGCCCAGGCCGATCTCGCCGCCGGCATCCGAGGTGGCCAACCGGGACGCTTCCAGTCGCCGGACGTGGCGCTGCGGCTTGCTGCGGTGGGTATCGACTACCCGGCGCCATGGTGTGCAGCCGAGATGTTCCACTGCTTCGCGCAGGCGACGATCGGACAGGACGCGAACCCGTGTCCCCGTACGCCAAGCGCGGTCCACCTGTTCAAGAACGCGCCCGACTCGTGCAAGCGGATCCTTCCGGCCCCCGGTGACGTGTTTGTCCTGGAACACCGGGACGGGTGGAGCGGGCACTGCGGAATCGTGGAAGCGGTCTCGCCTGACGGCCAGGCCATCACGACGATCGAAGGCGACACGAACGCGCAAGGATCGGCAACCGGGGATGCGATGGGGCGCCACACCTGGACTCCCGCCGACGGCAAGCGCGGCAAGTTGCTCGGCTACCTGGAACTCAGCTAGCGGCTCCCACTCTCTGGAGTGCTCGGGCGCCAGTAGTCCGCGCTGTTTACCGCGAGCCACATCTGCGTTTCGCCCGTCATGAGATTGTCGAATGCAGCGACGACGCGAGGGAATCGAACGCCGTGCTCTCCGTCCTCGGCCGCGAGTGCGATGGCTGCCTCGACGGAGCCGGTCTCGCCCATGACAGCCGGCCGAAAGCGAGTCGCAGTGAGGCTCACGGTCGCGCGATCTCGGTTCGCGCCTCTTGCAGACTGGCCTCAGCGGCGCGCAGGCGGTCGATGTAGAGCTTGCCGATGGTCGCCCCGCATTCGTCCCAGGTCTTTAGCCACGCGCGGGCGAGTGCCTCCCCTTCCTTCCTGTCTGCGGCGTGCAGGAGCGGCGCGAACTCGGCAAGCTTCCTGATCCAGTCAACCGCGACCTCTACGACGCGGCCAGCGCAAAGAGCCTCGTCCTTCGCTACGTCCCTCTCGGCCTCTACTTGGCGGAGATGGGCCACGGCCGCGTGCTCGCTGGCCTGGGCGCTCTCGATGGCGTCTCGTCCGTACTTCAGCGCGGCTTCAGCCTCCGAGAGCTGGGAGGCGAGGCGGTCGCGGTCCCGGCACCCCTCGCAATGAGCGGGGTCGAATCCCGCACCGAGCGGCCAGCCTGGGCATCCTTGAATCATGGCGTTGTCTCCGTGGGTGTCCCGAGAGCACGGTCCCGAATGTCCTGCATCGTGTAGCCGCGTCCCGGGCAGGCCATCCGCGCCACGTCGGCTAGCTGCTTCTCCATCTCGGCGATACGGGCACGGAGAGCGGCTTCGCGGGTCGCCAGTTCGCCGATGAGAAGTTCTGCGTCTCGCTCAGTTAGGTCGAGCCGCTGGTAAATCCGGTCGACGAACTCCCTCTCGGTCTCTCCTGGGGTGCTCACGGGCGTCTCCGGGGTACGGTCAGCCATCGATGCCGACCTTGATCTTGGACTTCGCCCGGTCGCTCACCATGTTGAAGGTCTTCGCCAGCAACGTCTCCAGGTCCATGCATCCGACGTTTGAGGCCACGAGGGACAGGTAGGTCATGGCATCGGCGACCGCATCCAGCACGTCGTCGTTCGTCAGGTGAGCCTTGCGCTTCTTCTCGCCGGTCACGCCCAGCACGGCGGCTGCAAGTTCGCCCACCTCTTCCTGAACGCACGCCACCAGGGACATAAGTGGGTGAGGCGGTGCGAACGCCTCGCGCTGGCGCTCGTAGTTGGCTCGGTGGAAGTCGTTGAGATGAAACTCTTTCTGGCAGCCGTAGCCCATGGTGTTCTCCTTTGCTTTCTGTCCAACAATCGCGTTCCAGCCTCGCTCGTTCGGCTCGGCTCCTGGGGTCCTGGTGGTGGTCATGTCGCGGTCTTTCCAGCGGCCAGGGCCTCCAGTCGCTCAACCAACCCCTCGAAACGGTCCAGGGCGTCTTGCATGGCCACGCGGTGATCGTAGACCGCGCTGCTGATTGTCCCGGCGGCGTTTCTCATGTCGTCGGCGGCCGACTGCATCACCGATGCTGCGCTCCGCACGTCTTCGTGACCTACCAGATACACGCTGTCCATCTCATCCCTCCTTCGTAGCAGTAGTAGACGCGCGACCGAACAGGGCGCCGTCGATTTCCAGGTAGGCCGGCATGACCTTGTCTCGAACGCGGGCCATCTCGGCCGGCAGGGCCTCTCCTAGCGTCGTTGGCATCGCTCCCTCCTTGCTCTGTGGGGTCACGGCTGGTCGCCCGCGTCGTCCTCTGGGTGGTCCATCTCGAACGCGAGGCAGTCGCAGCCGTCGCAGGAACACGAGGTCGAGCCGGGGTAGTTCGGGTCGCCGCCGTGCTCGTCGCGAACGTCCCCGCAAACGCAAACGTCGGTGTCGCTCATTCGGTGCCTCCCCTAGGAAGAGGAGCCGCGACGCTCTGGCGCTCGAAGTTGGCCCGGTGGAAGTCGTTGAGGTGAAACTCTCTCTGGCATCCGTAACCCATGGTGTTCTCCTTTGCTTTCTGTCCAACGATTGCGTTCCAGCCACCCTCGTACTTCGGCGCGAGGCTCATGGTCGCCCTCGCTTGCGCTGCGATGCCAGGGAGCGGCGAAGCTCTGCGAGATATCGCCGCATGCCTGGAAACGTCCCCAGGTGCATCGCCTCGATGTAGTTCAGCTCCACTCGCATCGACCGCAGAATCGTCTCCGGCTTCCTCTCTCGTGGGCGGGGACCCCGGGGTGTGGTCATGGCTACACAATCTCCTTAAGTGTTGCTCCCAGCGCCTTCGCCAGCTTAGCCGCCAGCGTCATCGACGGCGTATGGCCATTCTCCACGCCATTGATATGCTGGCGCGTCACTCCGCACTTCTCGGCAAGCTTCTCTTGCGTCCAACGCTTCGCTTCGCGAAGGTGGCGAATGTTTTCTCCGATCGGCATGTCGCGAGACTAACGGAAGGCGAAGGCGGTGTCAAGTGACTGTGACAGGAAAATTTAGGTTGACGTCCGGTGTGAGTTGCTCATAGACTCACTCCGAAAGGCG
>DATNET010000126.1:0-3067 GCA_035606745.1 Tepidiformaceae bacterium | reverse complement strand
GCTTGCTGGCGGACTGCTTGCCCGTGTAGCGCGGCTACCGCCGATTGTTGGCTACCTCGTCGCGGGCGTCGTAATCAGCCCATTCACTCCCGGCTATGTGGTCGATACGGGCACGGTGCAGTCGCTCGCCGAGCTGGGCGTGATCTTCCTGATGTTCGGCGTTGGCCTCAACTTCGATATCGCCGAACTTCTGCGCGTCAAGGGGATTGTGATACCCGGCGCGTTGGTCCAGGTGGCCGCGACGACTGCCATCGGCACGGGCATCGGCGTTGCGTTCGGCCTGCCGATGCGCGAGGGCGTCGTGTTGGGGCTCGCCATTAGCGTCGCGAGCACCGTCGTGCTGGTGAGGGCGTTCGCCGACCGCGGGCTGCTGAACTCCATCCATGGACGGACCGCCGTTGGCTGGCTGATCGTGGAAGACCTCGCCACGGTCATGTTCCTCGTCATTCTTCCCGCGTTGGACCCCACCTCCAGCGGTAACTTCTTCACCGATACCGGGATAGCGCTGGCGAAAGCTGCAGGGTTTCTCGCGATCGTCGTCCTGCTTGGCGTGCGGCTGGTGCCCTGGGTACTCGGGCTCATCGCACGGACCGGTTCGCGAGAGCTTTTCATCCTCTCCGTGCTGGCTGCTGCACTCGGGACCGCCGCGGTCGCGCCGGCGTTCGGCCTATCGGTCGCGCTTGGCGCGTTCGCCGCCGGAGTGCTCATCGGCGAAACCGAAACGAGCCACCAGGCAGCCGCCGACGTGTTGCCGTTCCGGGAAGCGTTCGCGGTGCTGTTTTTCGTCTCGATCGGGATGGTGCTTGACCCCGGAGTAGTGTGGCATCACTTCGGACTCTTCGCGGCCGTGCTCGCCGCCGTGCTGATCGGGAAGTCGCTTTTTGCGTTCACGCTTCTGTCGGCGTTGCCCGCGGGCGGCCGGACCGGCCTGCTCGTAGCGGCTGGGCTCACGCAGATCGGCGAGTTTTCGTTCATCGTGGCGCAAGAGGCAATGGGGCGGCACCTCATGGACGCGACGGTCTACAACGTCATCCTCGCCGTTTCCGTCGTCTCGATAACGCTCAACCCGCTCTCGTACAGGGCAGCGGCACGGCTGGAACCGATCATCAAGCGGCTTGGCGGGATGTGGGCCATCGTGGACCGCCAGGGCGGTGTCCCAGAGATTGGCGACGTCCCCGAATCGGCCGTCATCATCGCGGGGTATGGGAGAGTTGGAGAGCTCACGGGCCACGCGCTCGCCCAGCTGGGCATCCCGTTCGTCGTCATCGAAGCGAACATCGCGCTCGTGCGGCGGTTGCGCGCGGCCGGCATTAGCGCAGTCTGGGGCGACGCCGCGAGCGTTGACGTGCTCGCGAAAGCTGGGATCGAACACGCACGTGCCCTGATCCTCGCAGTCCCGGACGAAAGCACGGAGCTGCTTGCCATGGCGAATGCCCGCAACGTCAGCCGCAGCCTGCCGATCGTCGTGCGCGCGCCGCGGCCCGACCAGATCGAGCTGTTCCGCGGGATGGGGGCGACGGAGGTCGTCGTGCCAGCGCACGAAGGAGGGCTCGAAATCATGCGCCAGGCACTCATTGTGCTGGGGTTCGATTCCGAAGAGGCGTTGCACTACTCGCACGCGGTGCGCGACACCCTGTACGAGCAGAGCGCACGAGCCGCGACGTAGGAATACCTGGCGTTCGTAACAAACCGTAGGCCCGGCGTTTCGGCCGGGCCTACTGGTTGAGCTGAACTTCGGTGGACTAGTCGACCGTGACTTCGGCCCCCGCTTCGGTGAGCTTCGTCTTGATCGCTTCGGCTTCGTCCTTGGTGATGCCTTCCTTGACCTTGGTGGGTGCGGCTTCGACAAGGTCCTTGGCTTCTTTGAGGCCGAGGCCGCTGACGACTTCGCGGACGGCCTTGATGACGTTGATCTTGTTCGCGCCAAAGCTCTTGAGCGTGACGTTGAACTCGGTCTTTTCCTCTTCCGCCTCGGCGGCGGGAGCGGCGCCGTTGCCAGCGCCGGCGCCGGCAGCCATCATCATCGGCGCGGCGGCCGTGATACCAAATTCCTCTTCGATCGCCTTGTTGAGGTCGCGCAGTTCGAGCAGAGTCATCCCCTTGATGATTTCGAGTGCGTCTTCAATCTTCGTTGCCATGGTCCTTCATTCTCCTTTGGGGTACGGGTGAACGTTCGCGGGGCTGAGGCGCGATCCTATGCGGCGCCCTGGGCTTCGAGCTGGTTCGCGCGCGCATCGACGAGCCCGGCGAAGTTGCGGATGGTGGATTGGAGCAGGCCAGCGAAGTTGTAGAGCGGGCTCTGCAGCTTGCCCACAACATCGGCCACGAGTTGCTCTCTCGAAGGCAGCGTGGCGATGCTTTCGAGTTCGGCACGGCTGAGCACTTTGCCTTCGAGCCAGCCGCCGTGGATGGTGAGCTGGAGGCGGCGTGCGCGCAGGTGCTCCGTCAAGAGCTTTACGGGCGCGATCGGGTCGCCGAAGCCAATGGCCAGCGCGGTCGGCCCGGTGAGCAGTTCCGCCATCTCTGGGCGGCCCGCGTCCGTGGCGGCCCTCAGGGCGAGCGTGTTCTTAACGATGTTCACATCGACGTTCGCCGGGCGAAGGGCTCGGCGAAGTTCGGTGAGCTGGGCGACGGTGAGGCCACGATAGTCGGCGCTGATAGCGATCGAGGCCCGCTGCATGCGGTCCTTGGTCGCGGCGAGCATGGCGACTTTCCGTGGTGTCGGCATGGGCTAGCTCCTTGCATGGGGGACGGTGCGGTGAGCCAGCGAGGGCTGCGACCAATGCACCACATCCGCGGTCGGGAGCCAGGAAACGAAAATCCCCGCTTCGGGCGACGCCTTGGCGATGCCGGGCAGGGATACAGACGGTCGACGGCGCAGCCCAAGGCTGCGGTTGACCATGCACATCTCGCCTCGGCAGGCGCCTTACGGCTTTGCCCCCATCGACCAGCCAAAAGCTGGTACTTCGCAAAAGGGACCTGCGGTCTCTGGCTCTGTGGTTATCGAAGCTAGGTTATGACGCAACGGGGCTGTGGGCAACGCGTTGCGGCGGTGTCGCCACGCAGA
>DATNET010000124.1:0-2612 GCA_035606745.1 Tepidiformaceae bacterium | reverse complement strand
CATCGGGCGTTTGCAGGGAAACAAGCTCGAACTCATTCCAGACGAGTTCCTGGCCTCGGGAGACAGAGTCGTCGTGCTTGCCCATTCCGTGGCCACGGGCGTATCGGGAAAGCCGTACAAGAATGAGTATTCGATGATCTTCACGGTCCGTGAGGGACGCATTTCGGGGCTGCGAGAGTACCTCGATACGGCGCTTCTGGAGACCGCGGTGTTCGACCGAGTGCTCACTTAAGCGCCGGCGGAGACGACGCTCTCGAGCACGCGTTCCCACTCATCCGCGATCGCCGGCCAGCCGAAACGCGAGGCGGTGGCGGCTGCAGCCGTGCCGACGGCTGTGCGAGCATCGGCGTTGGTCAAGAGGCGCACAACCGCGTCCGCGAACGCGGCAGGGTCCTCGGCAAGAATGATGTCGTCGCCATCGCGGACGGCGAGGCCCTCGGCGCCAAGGTGGGTGGAGACAACCGGCCTGGCCATCGCCATGGCCTCGTAGATTTTCAGGCGTGTGCCGCCGCCGGCGCGGAGCGGCACGACGACCACAGACGCCTCTGCGAGCTGGCTGGCTACGGAATCGACAGCGCCCGTTACCTCGATCGTGTCGCTCGCCAGCTCGCGGACGGCGCGGTGTGGCGACCGGCCGACGATGCGAAAGCGCGCCGAAGGCACCTGGGCGAGAATTCTCGGCCAGATAGCACGGGAGAAGTAGCCGACAGCATCCACGTTGGGCAAGTAACTCATCAGTCCGGTGAACATGACGAGTGGCTTGCCGGAATCCGGCACGGGACAAGGCTGGTACGACTCGAGGTCTACTCCGGTCGAGATTGCGGTGACCCGGTTGTGTCCGCCCATTCCTGCAATTCTCACGGCATCTTGTTGCGAGACCGCGACGACGTGTGCCGCGCGTTGGATGGCGCGCCGCTCGAACTGTTCCATCCGGCGCGCTTCCACCCGAAGCATCGCACGCCAGGCCCAGGAGATCCCGGTCGCGTTGGCGGCCTGGCGCCGCAGCAGGTGCGACTCGGTGTTGTGTTCGAAGAGGACCACGGGCACCTGTGATGACTCCGGGAAGTTCACCGAGGACGCGAGCCCGTCGCACACCACGACGTCGAAGCGAGAGCCGCTGAGCCACTCAGACAGCAACGCTTGTATGCGCGGTGAGATGCCGAACCCGAGGTTCTGGGGCGACCGTGCTGCACGGCTCCGGAGGTAGCCAATCGTGCCGCGGATGTCTGGTGAGGCAGCGAGCATGGCCCTCGCGCCCGGTATCGCGTCGGCCAGCGCCGCCTCGTAACCCGGATCGGGCTGAGGGCCGTGGTAGCCGGCGAGGAGCTGCACATCGTGGCGCGCAGCCAGCGCCCGCACCTGGTGGTATGTGCGGATGGCCCCGCCGGACTGCACCGGAAGAAGCCGTTTTTCGACGACCCAGAGGATGCGCATAGCCGCGCAGGATACCATGCAGCCGCGCACATTGGAGATCGATGCGCAGAGGTCGAGACGACTATTTCCCGAGACGGTTAGTTCCCGGCGAGCGACGTTTCTGACGGCGGGCCATGCTGGCGATCGAGGATGGTCCGAATACGTTCGCCCAGGTCCTCTGAATTGAACGGCTTCACGACGTAGTCCTCCGCGCCCTGCGCAAGGCCTTCACGGCGGTCCGACTCGCGGTCCTTCGCGCTGAGGAATATGGCAGGCGTGTCCCATCGTGTTCGGATCTTCCGCAGAAGTTCGAACCCGTTCATTTCGGGCATGACGACGTCAAGGAGCAGGACGTCTGGATGGTAGGCGTCGATTTCGGCAAGCGCTTCGCTTGGGCCCGCGGCAGTCATCACGCGGAAGCCCTGATCGGCAAGGTCGAGTCGCAGCAAGAGCCGGATACCGGGCTCGTCATCAACGGCAAGTACGAGTGGTGTGAGCGCCATAGCGCCTCCTGGGCAATCCGCCCGTCCCGCGTTTTTCCGAGAGACATCACCTGATCAATTGTTCCAGCGTTCCGGGAGTCCCACTGTCAACGGCGGGGATGGGTACGTTGCAAGGGTGTCGCAACTGGCCGCCCATTGTCTGTGACCCGTAACACGCTGGAGCGGCCACCACGGACGACGTTCGTAAGCAATTCGCAATGTCGGGCCCACGTGCCGAAGCGTCTGGGGCATGAGCCGTTGGGCATGCTTTCGCCGGATGGAGCGAGACCAGGCAGGCCGAGGAGGCCACGAAATGCGCAAATTCATGATCCTTGCGGCGATCGCCGTCCCCGCCGGTGCGGGCGTGATGACGTTGTGGAAGAAATCCCGCGGCGGCCACGATGACAGCGAACAGATACCTGTATCGGATGACCCGAGATTCGTCTACGACGGCCCATAAAAAACCATCGTGAAACGCCGCGCGATGGAGTAGACTTGCGATCCCGGTTGGAGTAGCAGAGTGGCATTGAACATTCGGTGGTTGTCATGTGCGCGTTGTGGGATGCGCTTCACGTTCACGGAAGCGCCTCGCGTGACGCGTGTCCCGCAGTGTCCAGCGTGTGGATGCCTCGATCACACGTAGGCGGGCAACACGGCGCACAACGGCCCCGCGGCCAGCCTGCTATAACCCATGCTGTGCGTTTCCCTGGCCTTTTT
>DATNET010000113.1:0-3896 GCA_035606745.1 Tepidiformaceae bacterium | reverse complement strand
GCGCACCTCACGGTCGAAGAGCGGCTCCGGACGGACGGCCTGCCGTCTGCTCTGAAGACCGGCCAGAAGGTGACCGTCAACGGCAACGATGCGTGGGAGGCGATGGACGGCGCCAACCGTACGCTGGTGTTCGAGCAGCACGGCGTTTCGGTGCTGCTAACCGCCGATGCGCTCCCCTATTCGGAGCTGGAGGCCGTCGCCGCTTCGATGACGGTGGTGAAGTAGCCCGGTCCTTGGCCGCTTCGGCCCCTTTGGCGTATCTTCGCGCCCAACGCGGAGGTGCAGCCATGGCCCAATCCCAAACCGACCCCAATTGGCGCGAAAAGCACGCCAACGTGCTCGGCTCCGCCGCCGAAGCCGTCGCGGTCGTCCAGCCCGGCAGCCGCGTCTACGCCGGCGGCTGGACTTCGGTGCCCACGATGCTCTGCGGTGCCCTCGCTGCACGCGCGGGTGAACTGCGCGACGTCATGGTCGGCACCTACCTCACGCCGTTCAACTGGGACACGCCCGAGGTCCTCGAATCGTTCCGCATCGTCACCTTCTACGCGGGACCATATGAGCGTGCGGCCGCCCGCGCCGGGCGCTTCGACTACATCCCCGTGGCCCAGTGGCGGGAAGGCCACCTGCCCCCAGGGCTCGACCTCGGCTTCGATGTCGCCATGATCCCCATCTCCCCGCCAGACCCGGATGGCTGGTGCTCCTTCGGTGGCGGCGTCTGGTTCGGCCCGACCATCTCGAAGACCGCCACCACGCTCATCGGCGAGGTGCACCCCGAGTTCATCCGCACCCACGGCGACAACCGCATCCACGTGAGCAAGTTCGCCCGCCTCGCCGAATGCAGCGCAGCGGCGGGCGCACCGCCCATCCCTCCGCGCTCAGAGGAGACCGAACTCGCTGCACAGGTGATCTGCACACTCGTGGCCAGCGAAATCGTCTACGACGGCTGCACCCTGCAGTTCGGCGTCGGCGATGTCTCCGCTGCCCTGCCCGTGTTCCTCGGCGAGCGCCACGACCTCGGCGTCCACACCGAAATCATGCCCGGCGGCGTCGTCGAACTCGTGAAGCAGGGCATCGTCAACAGCAAGTACTACACCCTGCACCCGGGCAAATTCATCGCCAGCGCACTCGTCCAAATGCCGCCGGAGGAGCTCGAATACATCGGCAACGACGACCGCTTCGAGCTCTACGATTTCACCCACACCGACGACATCCGCAACCTCATGCAGGTCGAACGCTTCGTCGCCGTCAACAACGCCATGGCCGTCGACCTCACCGGCAACGTGTCGGCCGAAACCCACGGCGCAGCAATTTTCAGCGGCACTGGCGGCCAGGCCGCGTTCGCCGTTGCCGCCTCGACATCCTCCGGCGGCGCCGTGAGCGTGCTGCCGTCGTCGCAGCTCGTGGGCGAAACGCGCCACACGCGCATCGTCGGCGGCCACCCGGAAGGCACGCCAATCACCGTGCACCGCAGCTTCGTCGACTTCGTCGTGACCGAACAGGGCATCGCCCACCTGCGCGGCAAGACGCTGCGCGAACGCGTGGCGGAGATGATCAGCGTCGCCCACCCGGACTTCCGCCCCGAGCTGAAGCGGGATGCCCAGCGCATTTACGGGATCTCCGTGTGACGCGCCTCGTGGAGTGGCTCGCTTCGAGGGCTCGTGGGTCGCTCCGCGTCAAGAGATAGGTACCAAAGCAAGGAAGGCATCTATGAAGCTGCTTCTAACCTCCGCTGGCATCAAAAACGCGAGCATCCGTGACGCGCTGGTCGAGCTGATGGGCAAACCGATCGCCGAATCCAACGCCCTGTGCATCCCCACTGCCGGGTATGGGCACCCCATGGGCACCCCGGCTGGCGCGTGGCGCTTCATCACCGGCCAGGCCAGCACCCCCATGTGCGAACTGGGCTGGAAGTCCATGGGTGTGCTCGAGCTCACCGCGCTACCCAGCATCGACCACGAGCGCTGGGTCCAATGGGTCCGGGAGGCGGATGTCCTGCTCGTAAATGGCGGCGACGCCCTGTACCTCGCTCACTGGATGCGCCAGTCCGGACTGGCCGCTCTTCTGCCGTCGCTGACCGAGACGGTCTGGGCGGGGCTCAGCGGCGGCAGCATGGTGATGACCCCGAGGATCGGAGAGGACTTCGTCGGCTGGAAGCCACCCACCGGCGGCGATGAGACCCTGGGAGTCGTTGACTTCTCGATCTTTCCCCACCTCGACCACGAACTCCTGCCCGAGAACACCATGGCCGACGCAGAACGATGGGCGGCCGGCATCCCGAACCCGGCCTACGCCATCGACGACGAGACCGCCATCAAAGTGACCAACGGCACCGTCGAAGTCATCTCCGAAGGGCACTGGAGGCTCTTCAATTCATAGAAGCGAGGTCCCAGACCGGTGGTGTCGCGCGCTCAGGAATTCGCGGCGGATGGGAAATTGGCCGCCCGCTTTTCGATGATGGCCCGCGCCCCTTCGGCCGGGTCCGGGCTGAAGAAGCCCATGATTTCGAGCGCTGCAGAGTAGTCGAACGCCGTAATCCCGCCCAGCTTGAGCCACTGGTTGAGCGACCGCTTGGTGAAGCGCAGAGCAGTCTGCGGCCCATCGGCCAGCTGCCTCGCGATGCGCTGGGCCTCCGGCATCAGCTCTGCCCGCGGCACAGCCTTGCTCACGAGCCCGATGCGCTCGGCTTCCCGCCCATCGATGAACTCGCACGTCAACAGGTAGTACTTCGCTTTCGCCATCCCGCACAGCAGCGGCCAGATCATCGCCGCGTGATCGCCGGCCGCTACACCAAGCCGTGCGTGGCCGTCCGTCAGCCGTGCCTCTTCGGCGATGAGCGAAATGTCGGCCATCAGCGCGACCGCCAACCCGGCGCCGACCGCGACGCCGTTGATCGCGGAGATGATGATCTTTTCGCAGTGGACTATCGAGTAGACGACCTGCTCCGCCTCTTTCATCAGCGCAACGAGGGCATCGAACCGCTCGTCGATCGGTAGCGCGGCCCGTGCTTCGATGTCGCCAAGGTCGCCGCCAGCGCTGAATGCCTGGTCGCCCGCGCCCGTGACGATCGCAACCCTCACCGCCGGGTCGCGGTCAATGTCGCCCCAGATCTGCGTGAGCTCGCGATGGAGGACGTTGTTCGTCGCGTTGAACACCTCCGGCCGGTTAATTGTCACAACCGCCACGCCATCGTCGACGCCAACAAGCAGGTGCTGATAATGCGAGTAATCCATGCGAACGCCTCCGCGCCAAGTCTAAAGGAGTTCCGAGGCCCGAGTTCCGAGGCCCGAGTGGGCAGCGGTCCGCCCCGTCGCTCGTTGCTCATTGCTCATTGCTCATTGCTCATTGCTCATTGCTCGGGCCTCGGAACTCGGAACTCGTTAGACTTGCATCCACCCTCACCAAAGGAACTTGCCATGCCAGGTGACGCGCTATCCGATGTCGTCGTCCTCGAACTCGCCACCGGGGTCGCCGGTCCGTATTGCGGCAAGCTCCTTGCCGACCTCGGTGCACAGGTCATCAAGGTGGAACCGGCCGGCGGCGACCCGATCCGCAACGAGCCGCCCATGGTTGGCTCGGATTCGGCCTTCTTTAACTGGCTCAACGGCAACAAGCTGGGGCTCGAGCTGGCGTTAGATGACCCGCGCATCCCGGAACTCGCCGCCCACGCCGACATCATCCTCCACAGCGCCCGCTCCGAAGCCGCGGACGCCCTCGATGAGCGTCTCCGCGCCGCCAACCCTGGCGCCGTCGTCCTTTCGATGACGCCCTATGGGCGCAGCGGGTCGCGTTCCGAATGGCAGGCGACGCCGCTCACCGAATGGGCCACGAGCGGCTATCACTACTTCGCCGGCGACCCCGCGCGCGAGCCATTGGCCCTGCCCGGCTTCCAGGCCGAA
>DATNET010000085.1:0-4628 GCA_035606745.1 Tepidiformaceae bacterium | reverse complement strand
CAAGGAGCCGGGCTAACCCGACGCCCCTGCCTACAGGAAGGTCTGGACGGCCTCGAGGAAGCGCGCCGGAGCTTCGAGCGGGATGGAGTGTCCGGAGCCAGGGACCTCGACGAGGCGGCAGTCGGGGATCTCCTTCGCCATGCGCTCCGCCGTCTCCCGGCTGAGGATGTCGCTCACACCTCCACGCAGGAGCAGGGTCGGGACGGTGATCTGGCGCCAGGCCTGCCAGTTCTCGTCGCTGCTTGGCCGCGGGCGGGGACGGCCGGGCGCGCGGAGCGCCTTGTCGTAGCGAAATGTCCAGCGTCCATCGGCTGTCCGCATGAGGTTGTGGCGGACGCGATTGCGCATCTCGTCTTCGTCGGCGCGCGGGTTAGCCGCACGGCTGGAAGCGACCGCTGCTTCGATGGAATCGAACGTGTCGCTGGCCTGCACCCCGGCCTGGATGCGCTGCGAACCGGACGCAACAAGCTCCGGGCCGATATCCACGATAACGAGCCTGGCGAGCTCCGCGGGACGCGACCCGGCGTAGTTGTAGGCGACGGAGCCGCCCATCGAAAGGCCCAACAGGTCGAAGCGCCGCAGGCCGAGCGCGGTTACGAAGGCGCGCAAGTCCGCGACCATTGCGGCGTTGGAATAGTCTGTCGTCCAGCCGCTTTCGCCGTGGCCGCGTTGGTCGAGGACCAGTACGCGATATCGTCGCGACATTGCCTTCGCGAAGGAATCCCAACTGCGGGCGTGGCCCGTGAAGCCGTGGAGCAGCACGAGCGGCGGGGCGGTCGCGTCGCCCCATTCGCGGTAGTGCAGGCGGAGATCATCGAGCGAAAGGTAGTCGTCGCGGACCTGAGTATCCATGGCATCGCCCCGTACTCTTTTCGCGGAGCGTACGGGATTGCAGACGGCCGTGCACCTCTTCCTTCGGCAACAACGACGCTTGTCGACCATGCTCGCCGACACACGCGGTATCTCACCGCGGACAACTCGTGGGCGTTCGCCATATGACAAACGTCACAGACGGCCGGTGAGTTTGGATCGACGGTATGCGCAGCGATTTCGAGCCATGAGGCGTGAAGAGACTTGCATGGCCACGCACGGGTTGGGATGGCGAGAGGAGACACGATGACACTCATGAATTCTCTTAAACGGCGGGACACGCTACAGCGAGGAGCCCCGGGTAGTTCCACGGAGCGGCCGCTCGAGATTCCGTATGGGATCCGATGGCTCGTGCCGGACGGTGAGCGGTTCGTGAACTTCGACATCATCAATGACAACGACGCGCAGCTCGATTATTGGCGCCGCTTCGGCCACATCTATGCGGTTGGTATTCCTACGAAGAAATGGCGTCTGGTCGTCGTTTCAGATCCCGAATTGCTCGATGAGGTGGCCGACAACGAAGAGCAGTTCGGCAAGCGCGTGGAAGACATCAATTTTTTCGAGCAACTAGAGGGCTCTCGTGGCGGCGGGATCGCAGTCATGAGCGACGGCGACAACTACGACCGCATTCGCCGCGTGATGCTCCCGTGGTATGCGCCGTCGCACCAAAAGACGCAGTTCGTCCGGATGAAGGAGTTGGCCCGGCAGATGACGGCAACGTGGTCCGCCATGCCGGCTGGCACTACGCTCGACGCGCGCGAATGGATGCAGCGCTATGCACTCGAGGTTTCCGGCCGCGGGGCCTGCAACTACGACTTCGGCCTTATGGGGCTGGACGGGCCAACCACACCGTTCGGGCAGGCCGTCACCGGCGCCACCAAAGAGAGCATCGCCCGGATCGCCGAGCCGAGACCTGGCTCCATGTTGCTCGCGGGCCCAGCGAAGCGGGCGCGGAATAAGTCGTTCCGAAAGCAACAAAAGGTGCTGTTCGCCACCGCTGAAGCGCTTGTTCGAGGCCGGCTCAATACCTGTCCGCTCGGGCGCCAAACCGATCTTCTGACGCGCCTGGTGACAGAGCCCGACCCCGCCACGGGCAAGCACCTGGACACCGCCACCGTTCGTGACCAGGTCCTCATGCACCTCTCGAACGGCTTCAATGGTCCCTCGATTATCGGTGCATGGTTGGCGTACTTATTGGCGACGCATCCCGAAGTAGAAGAGAAGTTGATCGCCGAGATCGATGGCATTACCGGCGGCGACCCGGGCTACGACTTCCAGTACGAAGACCTGATGGCACTTCCGTACATAACGCAGGTCATCAAGGAAACCCTCCGCATCTACCCGCCGATGCCGGTCACGATTCGGCGCAGCAAGAAAGAGGGCATGCTCGGCCGCTACCGGGTCCGCAAGGATGACATCATCCTCGTCGGCACATTGGCCGCACAGCGCGACCCGCGGTACTGGGGTCCGCATGCCGATGTCTTTGACCCGGACCAGTTCGCGATGGACAAAGTGATCGGGCGGCCGAGCCACGCGTTCATCCCGTTTTCCGTCGGGCAACGTCAATGCATCGCACAAGAAGTGACCTTCATGATGCTTCGGGTAGCGCTGTTCGAAATCTACAGCAAGTTTCGCCTGCGGCTGCCCCCCGGTGCAGTGGTCGTCAAAAACACGGTGGCGACAACCAAGCCAGTAGCCGTGCCAGTGCTTTTGGAGCCGCGCGAAACTCGAAGAGCAGAGGTCGAACGGACCGCGAGTGCGGTTGCCGCCGGCTACGGCGAAGGTGCCACGCTGACCGCCGATGGCGCCGACTGGGACCGGCCGTCCGAGATCCCCGACAGCAGCGACTACCGCGACATCGTCGTTGCCTACGGCAGCAACTTTGGGAGTTGCAGGAGTCTGGCCGAACGCTTCGCCGAGCGGAGCCGGGTATACGGCTTCCGGGACCAAGTTGTCCCGTTGAACGAACTCGTGGGGATGGCGCCACGGACGAAACCGTGGCTGCTCGTCATCATGACCTCGACCTACACGGGGAACCCTCCATCCAACGCGGTGGCGTTCAAAACATGGTTGGACCGCACCGGCACGGATTCGGAGACCTGGCGCGAATGCCGGTATCTCGTCTGGGGACTCGGCAATACGCAATGGAACGCGTTCCTCGCGTTTCCACGATACGTGCAGCAAAAGCTCGCCGAACTCGGAGCAACGCCATTGGGTCCGCTGGCATTCGGCGATGTTGGGTCGCCCGTTGCCGACGCCGCCTACGAAGCATGGAACGAGCGCACCTGGCCAGCGCTCATCGAGCTTGCAGGCGCGCGCCCGAGTGAAGCCGCTGCTGAACGATTCGCCGCCGTGCGGTCTGTGGAAACGGCGATGACTACCGCCGATTCGACGTCGGCGATGGCTATGTCGCTTGATGGCCAGGTCGTCGTCCCGCAGGTCATGAGCAATTCGGTTGACATAGCGACTTTCGCCGCGGACGTGGTGGCAGCCCGCGAGCTCCAGGCTGCGGAGTCGCCGCGGCGGACACGCCACCTCGAGCTAAGCCTTCCAGCCGGCACCGAGTACTCCGCCGGAGACCATCTTGGCGTGTGTCCGAAGAACGACGAGGCCGCTGTGGAGATGCTCGCTCGACGCCTCGGGGTGCCGCTCGATGGTGTTTTTGCCGTGCCTGCCACCATGCAGGTGCACGCGGTACCGCGAGGCGTCCCCCTCAAGGTACGTAATGTCCTTGAGAGCCTCGTCGATATCACGGGCAGGCCGAGCGTTGACCTGCTCCAACTCTTGCTCAGCAAAGCCGCAGCGCCGGACGAGAGGGCAAAGCTGGGCCAGATTCTCGAGGTCATCAAGAACCCGAACGGACCGGCGACTCCGCTGCGAAGTGTCGTCGACGCGGGCGGCTACGATGTCGTCGAGCTGCTGACGGAGTTCAGCAGCTGCACAGTCAACCTCTTCGAATTCCTACAGGTCGCACAGGCGCTGCGGCCGCGCTACTACTCAATCAGTTCCAGTCCAAACGTGCACGGTAAAACAACCGCCCACATTACGGTTGGCCGCAACGATGCCGAGGTCCTCGGGCGTCCGGGCCGGAATTGCCCGGCTGCTTGCTCTCGCTATCTCCATAACCTCCGCGTCGGCGACCAGCTTCAGGTGTTCATTGATCGCGCCGCGGATGCCCAATCCGCGGGCTTCCATCTTCAGGACGATGTGAGGCGTCCCATGATTTTCGTCTCGGCGGGCACCGGGTTTGCGCCCATGAGGGCGTTCCTTTGGGAGCGCATGGCGATGAAGAGGCGCGGCGTTGAGCTCGGGACGGCAGCCCTCTTCAACGGCATCCGAAACACCCATCTGGACCACATCTACCGCGAGGAAATCGAGGCGTTCGCGAAGAACGGCGTCCTGGATTTCGTCCACGTCGCGACTTCGCGCCAAGCCACGGAGAAGCACAGGTACGTGCAGGACCAGATCGTCGCCCAGGGTGCGCTCGTGTGGGCCCTGATCCGCCAGGGTGCCTACGTCTACGTCTGCGGTTCGAGCGCAATGCGGGCGGATGTCCGCTCGGCGTTCGTAACGGTGGTCGCAGCCTTCGGTGGGGTCACTCGAGAGCAGGCAGCGGAGTACGTGGCACGGATGGAAGCCGAGCAGCGCTATCGCACCGACGTCTGGGGCTGAGTGGCCACAGGCAATGTACTGAGCGAAGAACACGAACACTGGAGGAATTGGTATGGATGCACTGGCGTTTTTTCTGATGACGTTCG
>DATNET010000076.1:0-5514 GCA_035606745.1 Tepidiformaceae bacterium | reverse complement strand
TTCTGAGCCCTGCTTTTCTGCAGCCGCTTCCAGCTCCCAGCCGCGGATTGGCTCTTCCAGCGTAACGTGGGGGACGCCGCGGAACCGCGGGTTATCGAGCAGCACGCCACGGGTCGTGATGCCGTGGCTCCAGGCGTCTACCGCGCCCGAGCGCGCACCAAGAGAGGTGACATCTGTCGCGGGCTTGCCGTTGTACATCTGGCCTTCCCAGAAGACGTGGCAGAGGGCGTCGATATGGGTGTGGGCGTAGCCGTGGAAGATGAGGCCGATGTAGTCCGCACAAAAGGCCGGGGTGATGCGCAGAAAGTGCTGTGCAGGGTTGGCGTTTCCCGGCCCGCCGAGCGTGTTCAGCGGATGGGCCAGCGAAACCGCCCGGCCCGAGCGGACGAGTGCCGCCGCTGCCCGGCGTTTTTCCGGCGTGATGAGATTGACGGTCCCGGCGTTGTCGTCGGCGCCCCAGCGGCCCCAGTTGGAAAGCTGCTGGAAGTAGCCCCGGACCTCGTCGTTTGTTGGCAGTGGGTGGTTATCGGCCATGGGAAAAATCCCCCGGTGAAGTAGGCGCATCCTACCGGATTTGGGGAAGTGTGCGCCTGCGAATCCCACGCCGGGGGCGCGTCTCGTATGCTCGAAGTGCGCGGAAATCGCGCTGGAGGCAGGCCTCATGGAAGACAAGGAAATCCTCGCTCACGTTGAGCGGCTGGTGAAAGAAGAGCACGCGCTTATGCAGCGGCACGAAGAGGGCACGATCGAGCGTGGCGACCGAGAGCGGATGCGCGAATTACAGATCTCGCTCGACCGCGCGTGGGACCTGCTTCGCCAGCGGCGGGGCATGCGCGACCGCGGCGAAGACCCCAACGATGCGCGCGAACGCCCGGCGGGAGTCGTCGAAGACTACAAGCAGTAGGGCAGCGCTGGGCGCAGGCGACTTCGCGGTGACTGCTCGCGGTTGGCCGTCGACTGTCGCGAGACGGTCCACTCCCGCAGAATCGACCAATGGCGAAGCCGTTCCTGAAGTGGGCTGGAGGCAAAGCGCGGCTCGCTCCGCGCATCGTGGCATCCGCGCCGGTGACGTTCGGGCGCTACCACGAGCCGTTCGCCGGGGCCGGTGCTGTGTTCTTCGCGCTCGCCGAAGCACGGCCCGCGATGCCGGCCGCGCTCTCCGACGCAAATGAGGCGCTGATGGAGTGTTTTCGGGTAGTGCGGGACGCGCTCCCGGAGTTGTTGAAGCGACTTGAAATTCTCGAGCAGGGATACCATGCGCTCGGCGCCGAAGGGCGGGCGGCGTTGTATTACGAAGTCCGTAGCCGCGAGCCCGAGGCAGCGGCGGCCCGTGCGGCGCGACTCGTTTTCTTGAATCGCACCTGCTACAACGGCCTTTATCGGGTCAACTCCGCGGGCCGCTTTAACGTCCCGCACGGCCGTTACGCCCGGCCGCGGATCCTCGATGTGACCGGGCTTACGAGCGCCTCACGCGCGCTCCAGGGCGTGGAACTATCGTCGGACGATTTCGAAGTGGCCTGTTCGCGGGCGCAGCCGGGCGACTTCGTCTACCTGGACCCGCCGTACCATCCCCTGAGTGCCACCTCGAAGTTCACGAGTTACACGAGCGCTGACTTCGGGATAGGCGAGCAGGAGCAGTTGGCGGAAGTTTTCGAAGGGCTTACGCGGCGGGGTGTCGCCGCCATGCTCTCGAATTCGGACCACCCGTCGATTCGTGCGCTGTACGAGGGGCGGGGCTACGAGATACGAGAGACAGCAATGGCGCGAGCCATCAACTCGAAAGCCGATGGACGCGCGCCAATTGTGGAATTGCTGGTGAGCAATTTCGTGCGTGTAGATGCACGGCCGCCCGGCGATCTCTTGGCCGGGCGGCGAACGGATTAGGGGGCGATCCCCCAGGGTGCGGCGCGAATCCTACTTCTTCGGCGCCGCTGCAGCCGCCGTCTCTGAAGACTTGCGTGCGTTCTTTTGCTGAGCGGTCTGCTTGTTGTGTTTGGCGGTGTTCTTCGGGCTTTTGTCTCCCAAGGTGACTCTCCTCATGCCGAAACCGCACTCGGATGTGCGCACATCCGCGACGGCTACCGGCGAATGATAAAGTCCATTGTAACCGGCCCTCGGAGGCCTTACTAGGCCAGTTTCGCGGGCGGTAACCGCCAATTTACCCCGCTTCGGAGCCAGGGCCTGGCCGCGTTTTGCCGCCAAGAACGCCAAGAGCGCCAAGTTTTCGTTAGGATCTGGGAGCGGAGAAGTAGGCGGGCGAGATTGACCGGCCGCGGCTGGGGACCCCGAAGGATGCGCCTGGCGTCCTTGGCGTCCTGGCGTGCCTGGCGGCTAAACCGCCGCGGCAGGCACGACTTCCCATGGGGCTGGCTCCGCGGTATCCGGCCATTCGTCCCACGCCGTTTCGATAGCGAGGCCCTCGGGGCATTGCGGACGCCAGGGGCAGTAACCGCAGGCCGGGCTTGGTGTCGCCTCGAACTCGGTCGCTGCCTGCATGCGGTCGGCGAGGCTGGCGAGGTAGTGCATGGTGTTCGCCGCATCGGTGCGGTCGAGCCGGCGCACGCGGCGTTCGCCGGTGCGCAGGTTCCAGCCGATGGCCGTCACGTTGGCATCCCTGCCCAACGATCGCGCGGTCCGTACGACGAGGTGGGCGATATCGAGCTGCCGGTCGACCGATTCAGGCTTGTCGGCACGGCCCGTCTTCCAGTCGATGATCTGCCACTCCGTGGGAGACACGCGGTCCGCGCGGTCGACGATTGTGCGCACCGAAATGCCGCGCTTCTTCGAGGGCACCCACGTGTCGAGCTCTGCCCAACGCTCCTCGCTGACGATAGAGCGGTGCGCTTCGCAGCCGCGCTCGAAGAGCTGAATGACGGTGTCGTACTCGGGCGTACCGACCGCGATTGCCTCGTGCTTGGGCATTTTCAAGAACGTGTCGAGGTGGTGCCGGGCATCGTCCTCGTCGCCGGTTTCGCACAGCACCTGCATCGAACGGTGGACGGCCTTACCGGTCATCGTTGCGACGGAATCGGCTTCGGGGGGCCACTGAAGACCGCTGAGGTAGCTGAACCAGTAGTGCTTTCGGCATTGCTCGAAGGTCGAAATCTTGGTGTGGGTCATCCGGAACAGTTCCGCCATGTGGCGGATTCTAGGCGCAAAACACGTCAGCGGCTGTCGCCTCTTCTGCGCAAGAAGCCACAACCGCCTTCCGAACCGCGAACGTCAGTCTGGGATGGCCAGGGCAACAACCAATGCTCCGCTGACGGTCTTTTCAGAGCAGGAAGCGGACTGATGATGAAGTACGAGCACGCTAATTTTTGGGTCGTCGCCCGAAGTGCATCACGCCCATCCCGTCGAGCATCGCTGGGCTTCTTGCCTGAAATCGGTTGCTGTTTGCTCGACAATTTGCCGCGGCAGCGTCGGCCCTCATCCCCCAGCCCCTTCTCCCGACCATGCGGGAGAAGGGGAGCACGAATCCATCGACATCGCGCCCCACCAGCCGATTTTCAAGCAGTCGGCGGTGGCCGAGAGCCACAACCAGGGACGAAGACTACCTACGCTTCCCCTCTCTCGCACGGTCGAGAGAGGGACGGGGTGAGGGCGCGCTGCGGTCGTGGCAGTTTGCGGAGCGCCAGGAGCCGAGCTGAAGACATGACAGTCGCCTGCTCAGGGGCCAGGTCCCTTGCGCGGGGGCGGGGCTGCGCCTCGCGCCCCATAATGACTGCGTTGCGCCGAACTCCAAGTCGTCCGGTCTTGGCCTCCTCCGCGCAAACCGCGATACTGAGGCACACCATCCCTCAAGCTCCGAGCCGGCCGGGAAATTCACAGATCGGACTCTTCAACATGCCACGACACCCCAACCAGGCACTCTTCGAGGGCGAAAAGCCGTTTCCCATTGTCCCCACCTGCGAACACTTCGCTGGCACCGAAGAGCGCATTGGCAAGGCGTTCGAGCTCCAGGCGCGCATGGGCGGTGTCTTCGACATCACGATGGACTGTGAAGACGGCGCACCCACCGGAGCTGAGAAAGCCCACGCCGAGATGGTCGTGCGCATGCAAAACAGCGACCTCAACCGCTACAACATGGCCGGCACTCGGATCCACGACTTCACCAACGAGCACTGGCGCCAGGATGTCGAGATCATCGTCCCGGGCGCTGGCGAGCGTCTGGCCTACATCACCGTGCCGAAGACGGTGAAGGCCGCCGAACTCGCGCTCATGATTGACCACATTCGGTCCACCGCCGCGAAGGCCGGCATCCGCCGCGAGATCCCCATCCACGCGCTCATCGAGACGCACGGGGCGCTGCACGAAGTCTGGCAGATCGCGGAGCTGCCGAATATCCAGGTGCTGGACTTTGGGCTCATGGACTTCGTCAGCGCGCATCACGGGGCGATCCCAAGCAGCGCGATGCGCTCGCCCGCGCAGTTCGACCATGCGCTCCTGCACCGCGCCAAGAGCGAAACGGTCGCGGCCGCGTTGGCGAATGGCATCGTGCCCGCACACAACGTCACGCTGGAACTCAAGGACACCGAGTTCATCTACAACGACGCCCGTCGCGCACGTGAGGAGTTCGGTTTCCTGCGCCAGTGGTCGATCTACCCGGCGCAAATTGAGCCGATCACGCGGGCGATGGCGCCCACGCTGCCGGAAATCGAAGAGGGCCAGGCGATCCTGCTCAACGCCTTCGCGGCAGACTGGGGACCGATCCAGTACAACGGCAACCTCCATGACCGCGCGACCTACCGCTATTTTTGGGAACAGGTGCAACGCGCGCATCTGCAGAACATCCCGCTCAACGGCGAAGTGGTGGATTTGTTCTTCAAGGATGCTGTCCCGGCGTAGGATTTTGGATTTTCGATTGCCGATTTTGGATTCTGCGTCCCGGCCTTTATGACCGAAGAGGAAGACTGGCGGCGATCTCGGCCGCGGCCTGGACGATCGAAGCGACCACCAGACCGTGGGCTACGGTGGATGCGCTCCGGGCACGGCGCGGCCCGGCTTTTGGGCTCAACGCTCTGCCTTCTTCGGGCTGAGTCCTCAGAACCTTAGAACTGAGAACTCAGAACTCGAAAGTGCCACAATGGACGCCATGCAGGAGACCATGGGCCACGTATGGATCGCGGGCGCCGGCCCCGGCGACCCGGGGCTCGTGACGGTCGCGGCGGCGGCGGCGATCGCAGCGGCAGACGTCATCCTCTACGACGCGCTCGCGTCTCCGGCCCTCCTCCGGGGGGCCCGCGGGGGTGCGGACATTGTTTACGTGGGCAAGCGCGCCGCGCGCCACGCGCTGCCACAGGACGCGATCAACGCTTTGCTCGTCCATCACGCTCGCGCCGGAAGGCGGGTGGTGCGGCTCAAGGGGGGCGACCCGTTCGTCTTCGGCCGTGGCAGTGAAGAGGCGCTGGCGTGCCGTGCCGCAGCCGTCCCTTTCACAGTCATCCCCGGAGTAACGTCCGCCATCGCGGGGCCGGCCTACGCCGGCATCCCGGTCACGCACCGCGGCGTTGCCGC
>DATNET010000070.1:0-2032 GCA_035606745.1 Tepidiformaceae bacterium | reverse complement strand
ACGGTGTCGCAGGCGCTGGACTCCGGGCGCCCAGCGGATATCGCACGTCCCAAAACCCGAGATCGAGCCAGGGTCGTGCATCCGGGGCGCCAACCGGTTCGAGCCCGTACAAACTGAAAATGGCTCGTTCGAGCCGGATGGCTGGCGGATGTACGGCGCCGACCGAAGGAAAGCTGCCGCTTGGACAATCGATGGTTACGACGGCAATTTGGCGGGTGTCTTCGCTCATGATCGCGATGTGCACCGCAGGGACGTTGTCGCCCCACAGCCCGAGCAGAATCGCGCGACCTCCAGCTAGCTCGTTGGCGATGCCGTGCCAGGCTTCGGCCGTCACGATGACGCGAGGCCATGGGCGATGCGCTTCGACCAGCTTACCGTTTCGAAGGAGGTCGGCGAGCTTCGGCATCAGCTACCCGAGCAATCCAGCGACGTTGTGGAACCAGGCAACGAGCGCCGGCGGCATGTAGACGCCGGCAACGAACACGAGAGTCAGATGGGCAAACATCGGCACGTAGGAGGCGTGCGCCGTGGCAGTCGGGCCACGCGGCTCGCCGAAGGCGATGCTGTTGAGCCGCAGAAATAGGCCGCCCAAAGCGATAAGGAGTCCGAACACCAGCACGATCGCGAGTAGCGGCGCGCGTGCGAAGGTCGAACTGACGACCAGAAACTCGCTCATAAAAATTCCGAGTGGCGGCAATCCAGCGATCGCGACTACACCGAGAATCAGGCCCCAGCCGAGCAGAGGATGCGTCTCGGTGAGCCCGCCCATGTCGGCGATGCGCTGCGTGCCCTTCACTTGCGAGACGTGACCGACGGCGAAGAAAATCGCCGACTTGGTGAGTGAATGCATGGTCATGTGGAGGAGGCCAGCAAAATTGGCGAGCGGGCCGCCCATGCCGAACGCGAAGGTGATGATGCCCATGTGCTCGATAGACGAATAAGCGAACAGCCGCTTGATATCGCGACGGCGGTACAGCATGAACGCGGCAAACACGAGCGACAGCAATCCAAGCGTGACCATCAGCGGCCCTGGTGCCAATGCAGCCGCGTTCGCGGCCAGCAGCATCTTGAAGCGCAGCAACGCATAGAGCGCGACGTTGAGGAGAACGCCGGACAATACCGCCGAGATCGGCGTCGGGCCCTCGGCATGCGCGTCGGGAAGCCACGCGTGCAGTGGCGCGAGCCCGACTTTGGTGCCGTAGCCGAGCAGCAAAAAGACGAAGGCGAGATCGAGCAGCGCCGGATCGAAGGCGCCGGCGTGCTTGACCAACACGCTCCACACCATGGCGTCGAGGCCCTCACCGACGACCGGCCGGGCCGCCATGTAGACCAGAATGGTGCCGAACAAAGCGAGCGCGATGCCGACGCTGCCGAGGATGAAATACTTCCAGGCCGCTTCGAGCGCTTCGTGGGTCCGGTAAATGCCGACCATCAGTACTGTGGTCAGCGTGGCAATCTCGATCGCCACCCACATCAGGCCGATATTGTTGGCGACGAGCGCCAAGTTCATGGCGAACATCAGCACCTGGTACATGGCGTGATAGAAGCGCACGAACGGCGGGGTCAGCCGTCCGATTTCCAGTTCGTGGCCGATATAGCTTGCGCTGAACACGCTGGTGGTGAAGGCGACAAAGGTCGTGAGCACGATGAATGTGCCGTTAAGATCGTCGACGATGAGATAGGCGCCGGGCGTCGGCCGACCGAAGAACAGCGAAAGCGCGCAGAAAAGCGTCAGCGCAGACGCCAGGACGTTGATCCGGGCGGTCAAACGATAGCCGGGGAGCACGGCCAGGAGCGCTGCGGCAAACGCCGGGATCAAAAGCACGCCCGTCACGGCACTGGCGGTCATCGATGTTCTCCGCGGAAGGTATCGATCACCTGTACGTCAACCGTGTCGAACCGCTCGCGGATGCGAAACAGAAAGATTCCGATCACGATGAAGGCGATGAGGATTGAGAACGCCACGCTGATCTCGACGACGAGCGGCATGCCTTTGGCGCCGGTGGCGGCAAGGACGAGCCCGTTCTCCAGC
>DATNET010000067.1:0-9154 GCA_035606745.1 Tepidiformaceae bacterium | reverse complement strand
AACACAGTCGGGCGATAGGCGGTGGTCTTTGTCTAACGGCGCAAGGATGTCGCCACAGGCGACGAGCGGCGATGGGTCCGGAGTCTCGGTAGCAGTAGGAGCGGCGCCACCGCCGCTATTCGACCCGCCGTCACGCACGGCAGTAGGGGTGGCCGTCGGGGAAGGTGTGGGCGTCGCCGTGGCGCTCGGAGTTGGCGTCAGGGTCGCCGTAGGAGGCAAGGGCGTCTGTGTGATGAAATCGATCGCAGTCGGCGTCCGGCCCGGGCTGCTACCACCGCAGCCGGCGAGGCAAACGGCCAGCACAATGACGATGCCGGCCAGTGCACCGCGCTCGCGGCATGTCTTACTTGAGAAGGAACTCATGGAGCGTCAAGCCACTGGCATGGACCTGCTGGGCGACGTCCTTCCCGATCCAGCGGACGTGCCACGGCTCGGGCGCGTAGCCGGTGATCGCTTCCTTCCCATCCGGGTAGCTGACGATGAAGCCGTATTTCCATGAGTTCGCGGCGACCCAGGCGGCGGCCGGCGTGCCAATAAAGTCTTCGAGTACGTGGCCTTCGGTGCCGATGTCCGCCGCGGTGCCCATCTGGTGCTCGCTGAAGCCTGGCCGGGCGCTCGTGCGGTCGGCGTATTCCTGGCCGTCAGTCTGGACCCAGTAGTTGTACGTCGAAACCTGGTCGGCATAGCTCCGGTATGAGCTATTCACGTAGAGGGTAAAGCCGGCAGTTTTTGCGGCTGCGAACATCTCTTCCATCGCCGACGCCGCATCGCCAGTCAATTGTTGCGTGCCATCGGCAGAGATCGAGGCCGGCAGCGTGACAAGATTGGAAGGCACGCAGTCTTCGGGCAGGCGATGGTTTTTGTCGACCGGGGCGAGAAGGTCGTGGCACTTCACCACTTGCGCAGCACTGCCAGCGGCGGTTGGCTCAGCCGCTGCGGATGGCTTTACCGCCGCCGTTGTCGCCCCAGCGGTAGCGGCCGGACTCGTGGGTTGACCGCCGACCAGTTGCGTCGCAGTCCCCGAGACAGCCAGGGCCGGTCCACCACCTCCGCCACCTCCGGAGATGTTCGCCACCACAACCACAAGCACGCCCACGGCCACCACCACCGTCAAGACCGCTGCGAGAAATGCGGGGTACCAGGGGCTCCGTTGCTGCCGCGTTCCGGCGGCCGGCTGTTGAGGGCGGCGGGATTCCACTGTTGCACCTTACCCGGCCCTCGGACTGAGAACTATCGCCCTAACGTTGCAAAACGGCGTCGAGCGGCCCCCGCTCAGTAAGTGGGAAACCCTGCTTAACCGTTTGCCATCGCGCCAGTCCGGGGGTCGCGTTGCACGTCATCGACGAACGCCCTGAGCAATGCGTTCGTCACGGCCGGCTGTTCGAGTTGGAAGAAATGCCCGGCACCCGCGATCGGCTCCTGGCGGATGAACATCGCGAGGTCCCGCAGATGATCCGGGTCGCCGAGCGGGCGCGCCGCCCAGATCGCCATCAACGGCTTCTGGTCCGCGGTACGAATCAGTTCGTCGAGGCGTTCTACGAACACGCCGCCATTGTCAAGCATCCCAGCGCCGACGTCGGCGTCGCAGGAGAGCATGACCGACCGCGCGTGCTCGGCCACTGCCGGTGGTGTCGAGTGCACGAAGAAGGACTCGACAGTTCTGCTCACGGGCTCCATGCTGCCAGCCGCACGAATTGCCTCCACCCTGCCCGGCCAGCTGCCCGCCGCGGCTGCCCTGAGGGGCGAATCGCCGAGCACAATGCCCAGCACCACGTCCGGGTGCCGGTCGTTGATGAGCAGCGCCGTGAGGCCGCCCAGGCTGTGCCCGACGATGATCGATGGGCCAAGGCCAAGCGTGCGGATGATTGCGGCAACGTCGTCAGCCTGGGTGGTCGTGTCGTACGGCCCGTAGGCGGGCGACCCCCCGCACCCTCGCATGTCGATGGCCAGGCAGCGATGATCGCGCGAGAGATCGTCGAACTGCGGCTGCCAGAACGTACGATCACACGCCCAGCCGTGCACAAACACGAACGAAAGCCCGCCATCACCGCGCTGTTCGAAGGCGATGCTCGTACCATTGACCTCGGCTACGTCCAAAGCACCCTCCGGGTCTTCTTGCGCCGCTTGCGGTGAATCACAAGCGCAACCAGCGGCCCAGCCGCTCGCAAGCCAGAATTCGCCAGGCGCCGCCCCCGGCCAGCGGCGTTCGTGCCGCGTTTCTTGAGCTTCTTGCGATCCACTTTCGCGACAGCGGTTTTGACGGCAGCCGGAGTCGCGTGAACGGCGTCTATGGCAGCACCACGGGCGCGGTCGAAATCGACATCCTGTACGCTTCGGCGCGCCCGCTCGACCCCATCGCGTCCCACGACCGAAAGGTCGCCCACCAGGTCGACCGCGCGCCGCCGGACGGGCTCAAGGTCCAGTGCGGGCAGCGCCGCGACGGGCACCCGTGCAACGGCGGTGCGAGCACGGTCTCGGGCACGGGCGCTGACTCTACGCTTCTTCTGGTCGTTGCGCCGTTTGAGAACATAGCCGGCGCCGGCCAATGCCAGCACGACGCCGATGCCAGCAATCACCAGTGAGCCGAGCGGCAAGCCACGCTTGCGCGCGGCAGCGTGCTCCTCCATGAGCTGGTCCAGGGGCGGCGGTTCGGCCGCGGAGACAGGGGCAAAGGCGCCGCGGTCGAGGTCGCGTAGGAACTCTGCCACGGCGGCGGTGAAGTCGTCGGGATTGTCGCCCGGGACGCTGTGGCCGGCTCCCGGAACCACGACCAACCGCGTGCGCTGCATTTCTCGTGTGGCGCGATCGGCAACATCGGGAGAAAGTACGTCGCTCTCAGCGCCACGGATCAGCAGGGTCGGCGCGACGACACCGCGGAAAAGGTTCCAGCTTTCATCATTCGAAAGTTCACTGCCGATGCGCAGGCCACTATCTTGCTGGCGGAAACGACTATCGAATTTCCAGGTATATTTCCCGCCCTCCAGCGGCTTCAAGCGGTGGCTCATGCGTTCCCGTATGTTCTCGATCGTGCGCCGCTGGTTGAAGCGATGGGCGAGCTCCACAAACTCCTCGAACTCCAGCTCGTCCGGGCCGCGTGTGAATCGCACGATGTTATCGACCCCTTCCTTTGCGGATTCGGGGCCAACGTCGACAAGGATGAGCGCGCGAACGCGCTGGGGATGTGTGTTCGTGTAGGCCACGGCATTCAGCCCACCCATGCTGTGGCCAATGAGGATGAAGCGCTCGATATCGAGTGCCTCCCGGAACGCTTCCAGGTCGTTTACGAACGATTGGCGGGTGTAGTCGCCATCGGCGGCCCAATCGCTGTCTCCATGACCACGCTGGTCAAGCGCGATGAGGTGGTAGCGGTCCTGCATGCGTTCGGCGAACTCATCGAACATGTGGCCCGAGACGCCGAAGCCGTGGAGCATGATGATGGGCGGGGCAGAAGGGCTGCCCCATTCCTGGTAGTGCAGCTTGAGGCCGTTCGCCGGGACATCGCGTTCAAGATAGCTGGTTGTGACCACGGAACCGAGCCTCCAATTCCTACTCGCCGGGCGTACTGGGGATCGGGGCGGGCAGGGCGCACCGGCGAACGTTCTGCCCGAACCATGATGATAGCACCGGGGTAAATCCGCGGGGTTGCGTGAGCGTTGCGTGTGTACGCAGCTTGAGTTCGCACTCGCTGTGGCGCCCTTGGCAACGGTCAGGCGAGCGGCGGCTGGCCCTGCGCGGCGAGCAGCTGGTTGTAATTCCGCACCACGCTGTCGCCCTGGTAGGCCCAGCCTCCTCCGGGGTTGAAGGAGTAATCGTAAGCAGCACGCACGGCGTACTCGCCCGTATAGCCAGCGTTCTGTCCGGCGTGCCAGGCCTCTGCGAGGCCCTGGGCGGCGCGGTCGGCATTCGTTTGCGGGTCGTAACGCGAATCGCCCATGCCGGCGCCATAGCCGTTGTCGTTGAGCTGAAAGAGCCCGACCGAGTGACCCTGGTCGCCCACCGCGTCCGGTTGGCCGCCACTCTCAGAAAGCATCACGGACTTCAGGAACAGCGGTGGGACGTTGTACTTCGCACCGAGCGTATTCAGCATCGCATCCCACTGGTTCGGGTCGGCACTAACGCTGGACTGCACGGGCGTATGGGGGCTGTAGGCACCCGGCGCAGCCGTTGATATGCGCTGGCTGGCTGCGGGGCGCTGGGTCGACGCACGTGATACAGGTGCCCCGCCGGGCAGTTGGAACGCAGGCGCGGACGCGGCGTTGCCGTTCGCGGCAAGCCCGCGTGCCAGCAGGCCAGCTTCGATGAGCGACACGTGCGCGGATGACAGGAGTGCGTTGGAAGACGAATCGAGGGCCATCGCGGTTCCACGCTAGGCCGCCGGTGCCACTGGTGATATCAACGAAGGGCTCAATTTGCAGGCGAGGAAACCCGTACAAACGACAGGCCTCACACGTACTCAGCCCGATATCTGCCCGAGCGCAATGCGGCCACGAGGCTGCCATTGTCGAAAATGTCGTCCTCGAAGCGCGTAGCAGCTCTTGCTACCTCCGCTGCCGTGTGGGCATCGCTGCCAGCGATCGCGGGAAGCCGGAAGCCGCGCGCAAGTCCCGAGGCGGCGAGGTTCTGCAGCCGCGAATCCGAGCCGTTCACGCCTTCCACCGACTCGAAGATGTCGACCGTCGCGCGATCTACCCGAAGAAGACCGTCACGCGCGGGGTGTGCAAGGAACAGCACCGCGGCCTGCTCACGCGCTGCCTGTGCCAGAGAGCCGGCGTGCGCGAAGTTCGCGGCGCCCGCCGCCAGCCCAAATGCCAGTACGTGCCCGATGTCGGTCGTGAGTTCGACACCGGAGAGGACGATCAGGTCTGTCTTTTGCCGCAGTTCCTGAAGTTCATCTTCGGGCCAGAACCGGTCGTGTTCGGTGAAGCAGACTCCGTCGAGGCCGCGGCTGCTCGCCAACTCCACGTAATCGGCCGGCGTCAGCGCGCTGCATTGCGAGCGAGGAGTCGTGTGGCAATGGAGATCAATGAGCAAGGACGCTAGCGCGGGAGCTTCATGCCGTAGATTTCCCCAAGCAGATCGAGGAACGCCGCCATAGGCCCGGATTGGGGCTTGCTGCGGCGGTACATCACCGCGATCTCCCGTTCGACTGGCTCCGCTGCCTCGATGTGGACCTTGTGCAACGTGCCGAGCCGTATCTCGCGCTCAACGGAAACCTCCGGAAGCAGCGCGATGCCCAGGTTCGCCTCGACCATCTTCTTCGTCGCCTCGATGCTGTCGAGCTGCATCTGTTGCTGGGGCACCACGCCGAGGTCGCGAAAGAGGCCGAGGATCATGCCGAAATAGCCCGAATCGCGGTCGAACAGGATGAGCGATTCCTCGGCGAGGTCGTCGACCCGGACGCTGCCGCTCTTCGAATAGCGGTGCTGGGATGACACGACGAGGACCAGTTCGTCACGGTAAATCACAGTCGTACGCACGTCCGGATGATTGATCGGACGCCCAAACCCGACCTGCACGTCGTCATCGAGCACCATCTGCAGTACCGCGTCCGAATGACCCGTACGGACAAGGACATCGACGCCCTCGTGGTTGTCGCAAAAGACTTTGAGCAATCGCGGGAGTACGTACGTCCCCACGGCAGGGGCCGCACCGATCATCAGACGCCCGGCGGTGCCATCGCGCGTGCCCTCAAGCACCATCAGCCCATCGTTGAGTGTCCGCAGGACCCGCTGCGCGTAAGGCAGGAACGACCGGCCCGCGTCCGTCAGCTTGACGCCACGGCCCATGCGCTCGAACAACGCCTGTCCAACTTCGCGCTCGAGAGACTGGATCCGGTTGCTCAGCGAAGGCTGGGCAACGCTCAGCAGTTCAGCGGCGCGGCTGAAACTGCCGCATTCAGCGGCTGCGATGAAGGCGTCTAGCTGGGCGAGTTCCACGTATGGCTCACACCGATCACATAGGTATGTGCTATCGCAGAGAATACGGCAATCGACAGCCATAGGCTAGAGCTAGGTATCCATTGGGAAGACGCTAGTCAAAATAGCGGCCGAGCACCCATGCCATCACGTCTCGGGCAGTCACCATGCCGATAAGTTGGCCATCGCGCAGGATCGGGATGTGACGGAATCCGCCATCGCCCATCTTGTTCAGCGCGACCGCCATAAGGTCATCCTCGCGCAGGACCACGGGGTCACTCGTCATGAATGCGGATACGGGCTGCTTGAGCGTTTCTGGGTGACCAGCGATACGCTTCAACACGTCCCGCTCCGTGAATATCCCGGCAACCTGGCTACCATCCAGGACAACAACCGCACCAAGTGGGTCGTCCTTCATCGCGTCGATCGCTTCGCGGACCGAACTTTCGCCCCGGACCGTTCGCGGCTGAGATAGCCGCATCGAGGAAACCGGCAGCGCCAGCTCACTCTCCGTCGCGACATGGACCGATTCCGGCTGACCCACCGCGTGGAGGTCGGCCATGCAGTTTTGGCAAACATCGGCGCCCTCGATGTTCTCCTGGCGGCAGCTGGGACAGACAACGACGTTGGCTTTGTTCGGCATCGGAAGCTCCGAAACAGACGAGCCGCCATTTTAGACGGCCCGTGCTCCAAACACGTTACACCTCAGACAGGGACGCCGCGCAGGCTGCCGGCCTAGGTCACGTCCCAGGTTTCGCCGCTGTGAAGGAGAGCTTCGAAGTTTCCCGGGTCCTTGGCTCGCGCGCGGTCGACCTGCTCCTGCACAAGTTGGTCGAAGCTTGGAGCCTGGACATCCCGGAAGATGCCAAGCGGCACCGGGAATTGCGGGTAGTCCATGCGCACCAGGATGTTCGCCAATGTGGGGTCATCCAGGTGGGCGTCGTGGACGAGCAGCCCGTCGTCAGTCTTCGCATCCGCGACGACTTCAGGCGTGAAGCCGTTGAGGCGGATGCCGTGCTCGCGATTGTTGCCGAAACGCAGAGGCTTGCCGTCTTCGAGGTAGATCATGCGCTCCTGGCGCACGTCCTTGTCCGCGAACGCGTCAAACGCACCATCGTTGAAGATGTTGCAGTTCTGGAAGACCTCGACGAACGACATGCCCTTGTGCTGTGTCGCCTGATAGAGCGTTTGCTCCAGGTGCCGGACATCGCGGTCGAGCGAGCGGGCGACGAAGGTGGCGCCGGCCGCAAGCGCCACCCGAATCGGGTTGAGCGGCTGCTCGGTCGTGCCGTACGGCGACGACTTCGTCACCTTCCCGAACTCGGATGTCGGCGAAAACTGGCCCTTGGTCAGCCCGTAAATGCGGTTGTTGAACAGGATGACGTTGAGGTCGACGTTCCGTCGCATGGCATGCAGCAGGTGGTTCCCGCCGATGCTCAGCCCATCGCCATCGCCAGTGATGACGAACACGGTCAGCTCTGGACGGGCCGTCTTGAGACCAGTCGCCAGCGTGAGCGCCCGGCCGTGGATGCTGTGAAAGCCGTACGTCTCGACGTAGTAGGGGAAGCGGCTGGAGCACCCGATTCCGCTAATGAAAACGATGTTCTCCTTCGCGATCTTGAGGTCGGGAAGCATCTTCTGCATCTGGGCGAGGATGGAGTAATCGCCGCAGCCGGGGCACCAACGCACCTCCTGGTCGGACACAAAATCCTTTCGGGTGAGTACGGGTAAATCGCCGTTGATCAATCCGTCGGCGGGGGTCGCTGTGGGTGAAGTCATGGATTAGCCTCCGGAAAGGTTGGCGGAAACGTTGACGCCGTGCCCGAATTCGATTTCGTAAGGGCCGCGAAGCCCCAGCACCGAATCGATCTTGGCGACGATTTCGGCGATTTTGAACGGTTGCCCTGAGATCTTGTTGAACGGCACCGCGTCAACCAGGAACTTGCCGCGGATAAGCAGCGAAAGCTGCCCGTTGTTGAGTTCCGGGATGAGGACGTGCTTGTAATTCGCCAGCACCTCGCCAAGGTTCGTCGGGAACGGGTTGAGATACCGCAAATGCGCCGATGCGACGCTCTTGCCCTGGCGACGGGCCTGTTCCGCTGCGCTCGCAATGGCGCCGTATGTGCCGCCCCACCCAAGCACCAGCAGGTCGCCCTGGGAGGGACCGCTGACTTCCAACGCTGGCACATCCTGCGCCACACAGGCGACGCGTGCGGCGCGAGCTTTCGTCATCTCGTGGTGGTTTTGCGGGTCGTAGCTAATGTTCCCGGTCGCGCCGGATTTTTCGATCCCGCCAATGCGGTGTTCGAGGCCCTTTTGACCCGGCACCGCCCACGGCCGCGCCATCGTCTTGGGGTTGCGCCGGTACGGAGAGAATTCGACGTTGGGGTCGGCATAGCTCCATTCGATCTTGGGCATCTCATCCATCGTCGGGATGCGCCACGGCTCGGAACCGTTGCCGAGGTAGCCGTCGCTGAGATAGATCACCGGCACCATGTACTTCACGGCCAGCCGGAACGCCTCAATGGCCATGAAGAAACAATCCGACGGCGTCGAGGGGGCGATAATAACGACCGGCGAATCGCCGTTGCGGCCGAACATCGCCTGGAGCAGGTCGGACTGTTCGGTCTTGGTGGGCATGCCCGTGCTGGGGCCGGCGCGTTGCACATCCACAAGGACGAGCGGCAGCTCCGTCATCACGGCAAGGTTGAGCGCTTCACTCTTGAGCGCGAGCCCCGGGCCGCTCGTACCGGTAAGCGCGAGGTGACCGCCATACGAGGCCCCGATCGCGGAGCCAATCGCCGCGATCTCGTCTTCCGCCTGGAACGTCTTCACGCCGAAGTTCCGCAGCTTGGAGAGCTCGTGGAGGATATCGGAAGCGGGAGTGATCGGGTAGCTGCCGTAGAACAGCGGCAAGCCGCTCAGCACCGACGCCGCGAGGAAGCCGAGTGCCGTCGCTTCGTTGCCGCTGATGTGCCGATAGGTGCCGGGAGCGACTTCCGCCGGCGGCACTTCGTAGCGGACGTGGAACATCTCAGCCGTCTCGCCATACGCGTGCCCGGCCTTGAGTGCTCGCAGGTTCGCTTCGAGCGTCTCAGGCGAGCGCCCGAAACGTTCAGTGGCCCACTTGATCGTCGTTTCCATCGAACGGCCGTACATCCAGAGGATGAGACCGAGTGCGTAGAAGTTTCGCGACTTGAATTTGCCCTGCGCGTTCAGCGGCATGCCTTCAAGTGCCA
>DATNET010000027.1:0-3406 GCA_035606745.1 Tepidiformaceae bacterium | reverse complement strand
AGGTGAGCGCGAACTGCGCCTGCAGCCTCGCGAACGGCGAGCCAGGCATGAGCGCCCCGCGCAGCCCAAGCACCTGCATCCCGAACGCCGCGATCCGCTGATCGAGCTCGCTCAGGAACAGCTTGAGCAGGCTCGCCTCCTGGTTCGGCACGCCCCCTGCCGCAAGGATCGAGGCCACGCGGAAGCTGAGCATCGTCGCTACTTCTACCTCCACCTGCAGCCCCGCGAGCCGCGCGCGATGCCGCCCCCGCACTCCCGCCGGCTCGTCACGCAGCAAGCTGCACACGTCGTGGACCGTCCGGCGCGCACCGCCCGCGCTCGCGATGTTCGAGCGCTCGAGGTCGAGCGTGGTGGTGGCCATGTACCAGCCGCGGTTCTCCTCGCCCAACAGCGCGTCGGCGGGCATGCGCACGTTGTCGAAGAAGAACTGGCCGAAGCCGGCGCGGCCCGCCATGTTTTTCAGCTGCTGGAACGTCACGCCCGCTGTTTTCAAGTCCAGCAGGAAATAACTGATGCCCTTGTGTTTCGGCGCGTCCGGGTCTGTGCGGGCAAGGAGGTACATCCAATCGGCGTAGTGCCCGGAGCTGGTCCAGACTTTCGTCCCGTTCAACAGCCACTCGTCGCCGTCGCGCACAGCCGTCGTCTGGAGGCTGGCAAGGTCCGAACCGGAGCCTGGTTCGCTAAAGCCCTGGCACCAAACGACGTCCCAGTTGGTGATGCCGGGCAGGTGCCGGTGCTTCTGTTCTTCGGACCCGTACAACATGATGGTGGGGCCGGCGTACCCGACGGCGGGAGTGCGGGCCCCGTTTGGCGCGCGAAAGTACGCCAATTCATCACCGAAGACGAGCTGTTCGACGGGGCCCAGGGCCATCCCGCCGTATTCGCGCGGCCACGCCGGCGCTATCCATCCCCGCGCTGCGAGCTGCTTGTTGAATGCTTTCAGGGCTGATGGATCTTCCTCTTCGGCGTAAGGAAATGATTCCATGTCCGGAGTCATCACGGAGCTAAGCCAGGCACGCGCCTCATCGCGCAACGCTGTTTGTGCGGCGGACAGGCAAAACTCCATGGGCGGGAGTCTACTGCCCGGCTGGATCCGTCGAAAGTGCCGCTAGCACCGGAATCGCGTCGGCGATGCTCTTGATGCGATGGAGCTTGGCGACACTCTCACGGCCGAGCCAACGATTTCGCCGCCAATCGACCAGAAAGACAGCGGGCAGCAGTTCCGCCAGCCACAGCGCTGTGTGGGGGTCATCTTCGAAGTGCGCCAACGGTTGGAGTTCCAGGACTTTGCGGGCCTTGAACTGCGCCGGCGTTTCGTGCCAATCCGAACGCAGGTGGAGGTCCGGCACCACGCCGATGTGGCGTTCGAACCAGGCCGCGGTGAGGCGGCGGGCATCGTTCGAGCGCGCCGACAGGATCTTGCAATCGAAGGTTTCACTGAGCGCTCGAAGGCCCTCTGCGGCACCCGGCATCGGTTTGCGGCCCAGGTATCGCCAGCGCTCGGTCCGCCACAGGATGCTCGGCCTGCCCTGGCCTTCGCGGCTCTTGCCTTTTCCCTGGCCCGGATTTATGCCGAAGGGGGGCCGGCAAATGACCCCATCAAGGTCGAAGGTCAGCACGGGACGTCCGTTGGGCACCCGACCATCCTATCCGCTGCCATGCCGCCATTCGAGCCGCAGGCAGGCGCGGAAGCGGGCGTTCGTCGCAATCGGTAGAGGACACGTATAATCCGTTTCGAAGCGTCCGGCGGGCCGGCGATGTTCAGACTTGTCGACCGCGCCGGGGCGAGCCAGTCCGTTCTCGATCACGCAATTGGATCGCGACGGGCTGAGCCAAGGGAGAAACCTGTAATGCTGTTTTCCGTCCGGCTGGTCTCGCGACAGCCCCACGAGATCTCACCCGACGCCTGGCAGAGCATCGTCGCGGACCAACTCCGCGCGACAAAAGCCCAGTACGACCAGGGAAAGATTCGCGCCATCTACCGCGAAACCGGCGTTGGCGTCCTCGCGGTCTACGACGCCGCGGATGCGCGCGAAATGGACCAGCTCGTCGCCGCGCTGCCCATGTCACGCTACTTCGCCGAAGTCGTGGTGCACCCGCTCTGGGACATGGTCCCGAGCTTGCAGGGGATGTAGGCGTGCCTGCCGTTCACCCGGACGATTTCAAGGGTGCGCTCGGGTCGTGGGCGGCCGGGGTCACGGTCGTCACCACGAAGCACGAAGGTCTCGTGTACGGGATCACGGTCTCGAGTTTTTCGTCGCTTTCGATGGACCCGACATTGATCATCGTGTGCCTGCAAAACAGCAACCATCTCGCCAGGCTCGTGACCGATTCGCAGAAATTCGCCGTGAGTATTCTTGCGGACGACCAACAGGATGTCTCGAATTACTTTGCGATCTCGGGCCGGGACCCTGCACCCGCGTTCGACCCCAAGATCAAGACGATCGACTGGCACACGGGTGCACCAATCATTGCCGATTCCCTCGCGCACCTCGATTGCGAACTTCAGGAAGCGATTTCAGGGGGCGACCACACGATCGCCGTCGGCCGAGTGGTGGGGGCGGCCTACCGGGCGGAAGCGCGGCCGCTGCTCTACTACCGCCGCAGTTACCGCTCGCTGACCGAGCCGGTGTGACCCTGCCGGGCCGTGTAAACGGTGCTGCGGTCTGCATCGACTTTGCGCAATTCCGCACAAGCGGGGTAGTATCGCCCACGGAGGATATGAGCCTGTGTCACCTGCCCTTGCGTTCCTCGGCGTCTCGATTCTCGGTACGTGGGGCGTTGCCTCCATCAGCCTCATTGTCGGCGGAATTTTCCTGCTGTTCTTCCCCGGTGACCCGACCACTGCCTCCGGGAACACGGTCGGCGGCATCTTTCTCCTGGTCAGCGGGCTCATCTCAGGCGGCCTCATGCAGATCGTTGTCGCGCCACTGCTGGGCCTGGACCCGCCCGTGCCGTTTCGGGCGAAGAACCGCGTCCCCGCTGCTCAGCTAACCCATTGGGCCAAGGCAGGGACGGTCCGAGAATTCCCTGACGGGATGCCGAAAGAGATTCGTCTTCGAGCGCAGCGCGTCACGATTGTCCGTACGGGCGACGACATCTGCGCGATGAATGGACTCTGTTCCCACGCGCGTTTGCCGCTCGCCGGGTTGCCCGGTTCGCCCATCAAGGCGCTGCCCATTCAAGACGGCTGCGTGATGTGCCCATTCCACGGGGCGCGATTCGAAGTTTCCACGGGCAAAGTGGTCCGCCAGCCGTTTTCGAGCGAATTCAATCATGCGCATCCGATCCTGGGTAGCATGCAGTCCAAGCTCTGGAAGGTCATCCGTTTCGTCCCGATGCCTATCCAGGCGTTCCCGGTGCCAAAATTCGCACGACCGGCCATGGGCGCGGAAGACCTGCAGAC
>DATNET010000019.1:0-8501 GCA_035606745.1 Tepidiformaceae bacterium | reverse complement strand
ACCGACATCGTGTTTGCCGAGGTGCGGACGCGCCGCGCTATCCCGGGCGTTGCGTCGGAATCGCTCGGCCCCGCAAAGCTGCGCCGCATGTGGCAATGCGCCATGGACTACTGCGAATCGAACGCCATCGACCCCGAACGTGTGCGCATCGACGCGGTCAGCATCGACCTCGCATCCAATGGTTCCATTGCTGCCGTTGAGCACTTTCGCGCGCTCGAGATTCCCGATGCGGAGGATTGAGCGTCGCTGAAGTGCTCCACCTTCGCGAGGCACCAGCATCGACATTCGCGGAGCGACACTCGACAATCTTCTTATGCCCATCTACGAATTTCGCTGCAGCGATTGCGGCAAGGTCACCAACCACTTCACCCGCAAGATCGATACCGAAGTCACGGCGAAGTGCGAGCACTGCGGCAGCGCGAGGACCGCGCGCATGGTTTCCAAGTTCGGCCGGAGCTACACACGTGCCGACATCATCGACAAGTACGGTGACCCATCCGGCGGCGGGCCCGACGCCTACCGCGACCCGCGCCAGATCGGCACCTGGGTCGAGAAGCGCTTCGAGGAATACGGCATGGACCTCCCCGACGGCGCCCGCGAGATGATCGATGCCGCCCGCGAAGGCGAGTTCCCGGACCCGGTCAAGGACCTCTGATCGCCGGCACCGACTCGTCCTTCGACACCGCGACACGCGCCGGCAATCCGGCGCACCACAATGTATCGGATGCCCACCACCCGTGAATCACGAAGCTACGGCCCCACTGGACCAGATTATCCCGCTCATCGTCGAGAACCTCACGGCGAAGAACGTTGCGCGCGAGCGCGCGCTCTCCGCCAGCCGGTCGGTCATCCGCCTCAGCGCCAACAGTATCCGTGCAGCCCATCGCGGCGAATTCGACCGCGCCGGCGAACTCCTCGATGAAGCGGCGGGCGTGCGCGATGAAGCCGTCGCAGCACTCGAAGGCCACGGCGACATTTACCATGCCGGCTTCCTCCACGACGCCCAAAAGGAATATGCCGAAGCCAGGACAACGCTGGCGCTCGTCTCTGGTGGCACGATTCCCACGCCTCAATCGCTCGGCGTTGAATACCCCGCTTACCTGAATGGCATCGCGGAAGCGGTAGGCGAACTTCGGCGCATGCTCCTCGATCGCCTCCGCCGCGGTGAATACGACGGCTGCGAAGCTATCCTCGGCGCGATGGATGACATCTATTCCGTGCTGGTGACGATCGACTTTCCTGATGCGATGACCGGCGGCCTCCGCCGTACCACCGACCAGACGCGCGGCATCCTCGAACGCACCCGCGGCGACCTGACGATGGCGATTGTCCAACACGGGGCAGCAGCCATCGCCGGAGAAAGCACGTCCAGCAGAATCTCCGCTCCCGCTCAGCGACGGACTCCACCAATGCCTGCGTCCCCCGGCGTGCACCTTCCGGCCGAGCCGAAAGACGAGCCCGAGCCGCCCCCGATGTTCTGATCAGGATTGGTAGCTACACTGTGGCTACGTGTTTGTGGCGCGTGTGAGGACGGCTTTCGTGAACGCCATGGTATCTAAGGTGCCGCCAAGGTCGCCCGTCTTCTCCCCGTTGGCAATGCAATCGTGTACGGCGCCGACGAGTCTCCGGCCCATATCGAAGTGGCCGCAGTATTCCAGCAGATAGCCATACGCCTCGATCGCCCCGGATGGGTTGGCGATGCCCTTGCCGGCGATGTCCGGGGCAGTGCCGCCTGCGGGGTCGAAGATGCCTACCTTGGCCTGGTGGCTCGCAGTGAAGGCATATGATGCGCTGGCGCCCAGCCCAATTGAGCCAATCAGGCCGTACACCGCATCGCTCAGGAAGTCCCCGTACTCGTTGGGCGTGACGATCACGTCGTAGCGCTCCGGCTGGATGATCAGCCGGGCCAACAACGAATCGAACAATTCGGAGTGGTGGGCCGTGTTCGGGTATTCATGCGCGACTTCCGCCACGATCTCCTCGAACAGCCCATCGGCAGCACGCTGAATGGTGTACTTGCTCGTGGAGACAACGCTGTGCCGCTGCCGTTCGGCCAAGCGAAAGGCGAAGTGGGCGGCGTGCTCGACGGGTGTGCGCTCCATGATCCGCACGCTGACCGCGGAGTGATAGCCGATACGCTTGCCGGCGTCCTCATAGGTCCCACCGGTCGCCACTCGCACAACATCGAGGTCGATCTTGCCCGTGTAGTTGGTGCTGACGCCCGGGTAGGTCCGGCACGGCCGGTGGATGACGGCCAACCCGAGGCGGTCGCGCAGCACCTGGTTTGGGCTCTCAGTTTGCGTCACGGTGGGGTACTTCATCGCTGCACCGAGTGCTCGAATGCACTCGACCCCTTCGTCCATTGCCTCAGGTCCGCTTTCCCGGCGCTCAAGGCTCCAGTCCACCGGGCGAAAGGCCACGGGGCTGCCCAGCCCTTCGTTGAGCCCATGAATCGCGTCCCGCAACTCGGCCGCGATGCCATCCCCGTTCAATTCCGTTACTTCTCGCATGGCTATCTCTGTGCTCCGTCCGGATGAGCGTACGACATCCCACTCCTTGAACGCGCGCGAGGAATGCTCTTAGGCTTTGCTCATGTCCAAGCAGGAATCGCTGTTGAAACGCGCGTACGTCGCGTTCAACGCCCGCGACATCGATGGCGCGCTCGCCCTCATGCAACCCGACATCGATTGGCCGAACGCGTGGGAGGGCGGCCGTGCGCTTGGCAAGGCGGCCGTCCGGGATTATTGGACCCGGCAGTTCGCGGCCATCGACCCACACGTCGAACCGGTGGCGTTCGAAGAGACAGCACCGGGCATCGTGGCTGTACGAGTCCACCAGGTCGTCCGGGACCTCTCCGGCACGATCCTCTCGGACGGATTTGTGGTCCACACCTACACGATTCGCGATGGCCTCGTGGAACGAATGGACGTCAGCGACGACCGTCGCTGAGGATGGCCCGCTTGGCCGCACTTAGTCCGCTTGCCAGCGCGGCTGCCGCTTCTCGGCGAAGGCAGCCATTCCCTCAAGCGCCTCCGCTGAAGCGAAATAGTCCGCCGAGCGCTCGACCATTGCTGCGAATGCGTGATTGCGCTCCATTAGGGGCACCTGCCGGATGAGCTCCTTGGCACCCTGGAGTGCGCCGGGAGCGCCCTTCAGCAGCGAAGCGACGTACCCATCAACAGCCTCATCCAGCCGCTCCGGCGCGGCGGAACTGGTGAGCAACCCCGCCGCGACGGCCGTGGAAGCAGTTATCGGCTCGGCCGTCAAAAACAACTCGCTGGCTCTCGTCCGGCCGATTTTCGGCAGGAGCACGACAGAGATAATCGCCGGAATGACACCGACGCGCACTTCGCTGACGGCGAACGTGGCCGAGTCAACCGCGACCGCGATATCGCACGCTGCAACGAGCCCAAGCCCGCCAGCACGGGCCGCGCCATTGATGCGGCCTACTATCGGCTTCGGCGAATCGAGCAGTATCTCCAGGATTGGCACGAGTGCGCCCGGCCCGCTCCGCTCTCCGGCGGCGTTGGCAGTGCGCTGTTCCTTCAGGTCCGCGCCGGAACAGAACACACTGCCGGCTCCCGTCAGGATGATCACTCTGACACGTGCATCATCTCTCGCCGCTCGAAGGCGCTGTTCCAATTCTGTTGTGAGCTGCCTCGACAGGGCGTTGCGGTTGGCCGGCGAATCCAACGTGATCGTGGCCACCGGTCCCGCGATCTCGAGGTGGACGACTTCGCCGCTCACGCCAGCGCCTGCTCGGGGCTGAATTCGCCCGGCTTGCGTCCGGCGCCCGGTGGGCCCGCGAACGCCTGTGCGATCTCCATCCACTCGCGCGCCGCCGCTCCCTCGACCCGCAGGCCGGTATCGGCGAGGTTGCGGCGCTGTGTGACCACTCGACAGAAATCGGTCGCGGTGCCGGAGACGCGGTCAGTTCCGCTCTCTTCGCCCATCACCCACAGCGCACCAGACGGCGCCACGAGCTCTACTCGGATCGGTGCATCGTTGGGCCGGAGGCCACGATTTGTGTAGCTGAACGGCCTCGCCCTCACCCCGAGAAACGCCACATGTCTGAGGCGGTCCGTATCGGGCCGCCCAACATGCGTGACATCGACGATGTCGAGCCCATGTGACCACGTCTCCATCAGTCTCGCTGAAAGGAACGAGATTCCGCTCATTGGCGGTCCGTACCATGGCAAGCGAGCGTTTGGATCGGTTGTGCGTGCTGTGGCGACGAGGTTTGCACTCGCGTTGCGCCACCAGTCCAGGACGCCGTGGGGCGAAAGTGAGCGGCCGTGGTCGAGGTAGCGCAATTCGGGGTCCGACCCGCGTTCGTGTGACGCTTTCACGTCGTTCATGAACTCCAACGGCCGATGGATGGCAAGCGTCGCCGCTTCGTCGAAGAACGCCAGGTGCGAGATCTGGTCGCGTACGCTCCATCCGGGTGCATGCGTCGGCACGTCCCAGGCGCCGGCCGGCAGCGCATTCAACACCCGTTCCAGTGCGGCATGCTCGTCCTGGAGGTCGCCGAGCACCTGTTCGAACGTGGTTATCATCTCGCCCTCCGGCGGTGCCTCCTCGGAACGCCGGTATGGGTACCGGACATTGCGACGTGCAAAACTTGATGCGCGGCACTCTAACGGAAATCGGGTCTCGCCGTCATGTCGGTAACGAGCAATGCCACGGATATTTCCGTGTCATCCCGCATTCAGTTCGCGGCGACGGCCCTACGCTTCCGCGGCCGCGCGGTATACTCGAACTCTGCAACATGGCTGCAACGCGGACTTTGTAGCCCGGCGATAGGCTGTTGCAAGCAGCTCACTCACCGCATTCGACCACAACACAAGGAGAAGCAGAAAACTCATGGACCTATTCATCCGCCTGCTGCGCCCTTCCAAGAGCGCGTCCGCACACTGTGATGGCCCCTGTGGCGTTTACGACCCCGCAGCCGCCCGGATAGCCGCCGAAGCGGTGCTTTCGATGGAGAAAAAGATCGCCGCGCTCGGTGAGGGGATGGACATCCCCACGGTGAACACGCGCACGCGCTTCATCGTGATCAAGGAGCAGCAGTCCGAGATCGCCAAGCACGAACTCGAAGTCCTGTGGAGCGACTACTTCAAGCCGGAGCACCTGGAGAAGTACCCCAACCTGCTCGATACGTTCTGGAAGGCCGCCAAGCTGTGCTCGAAGAATAAGACCGAGCAGGACCCGGCGAACGGGCAGGCGCTGCTTTCGACGATCGAAGAGATTCACAAGATTTTCTGGGCCACGAAGAACCGAGACGTCCCTTTCTACCTCGCGAATCCGTAAGGAACCCCATGCATCGAGAGCGGGGCGGGCCATTTCGTTGGCTCGCCCCAATCATCTTCGTTGCCGGTGCCGCCACCTCCGCGGCGTATCTCTGCCGGCGGTTTGAGCGATACGTGGTCGAGGGCCGAAGCATGATGCCCACGCTGCAGGACGGCGATTGGGTGCTCATCGACCGGCGCGCCTATAAAGCCGAACCCCGGCCTGGCGACGTCGTGGTCGCACACGACCCCCGCGACTCTGCGCGCCTCATCTTCAAACGCGTCAACCACGTCGACCTCCACAAGCGCGCGTGGCTCCTGGGCGACAACGTCGCTGAGAGCACTGACAGCCGCGTCTTCGGCGGTGTCACTGCCGATGCCGTCGGCGGGAAGGTAGTGTGGCGGTATTGGCCGTTGGCCCACTTTGGGCCGGTGCGTTGACGGCATTCGCAGCGTCCGCGGCTCCAACGCGCCGTGCCAGGCTCCGCTCACCGTGGTGAGCTATGACGGTCGCGCCGCGCTCCTGGTCGTCGATCTGCAGAACGACTTCGCAGACCCCGCGGGTGCCCTGGCAGTGGTAGGGGCCGAGGGGGTCATAACGGTCGCCAACCGTGAAATCGATGCCGCCGTCGCCGCGGGAGCGACTGTCGCGTTCAGCCAGGACTGGCACCCCGAACATACCCCGCACTTCGCACGCGACGGTGGCATTTGGCCAGTGCATTGTGTTGCGAACACGTGGGGCGCAGAGTTCGTCCCGGCGTTGCATGTGCGCGGCGCCGTGATCCGCAAAGGGAGCAACGGTGAGGATGGCTACTCTGCATTTACGATGCGAGATGTCGAGACGGGCGAGACGCGCCCCACGGAGCTCGCGGAATTGCTTGGCAGAGCGATTTCGCGGGTCGTCGTGGTCGGGTTGGCCACGGACTACTGCGTCAAAGCAACCGCACTTGACGCGCTTGCGCTCGGCTTCGAAACGGTGGTCCTCAGGGCCGGGGTCCGCGCCGTCAACCTCCAGCCCGCTGACGGCGAAGCAGCGTTGGCATCCATTCGGGATGCCGGTGGAATCATCGTATAACCCCTCCGAGGGCCCACCATGCCGTGGGTGAACGACGATAACGCCGCGCTCCTGACCGACTTGTACGAACTGACGATGGCGGCGAGCTATTTCGCCCACGATATGAACGACCCGGCAACGTTCGAACTCTTCGTCCGGGCCTTGCCCGATGAACGCCGGTTCCTCATCGCGGCCGGCCTGGAAGATGCGCTTCACTACCTCGAACGGCTGCAGTTCTCCCCGGAATCTCTTGATTTTCTGACGTCGACCCGGTACTTCGATACCAAATTTCTCGACTACCTCAGCCGTTTCCGGTTCTCGGGTGACCTCTGGGCAATGGCCGAAGGCGAGGCCGTTTTCGCGGAAGAGCCGATGTTGCGGGTCACCGCACCGCTGATAGAGGCGCAGGCGGTCGAGACGTTCCTGCTCAACGTCGTGAACTTTCAGACGCTTATCGCATCCAAAGCGGCGCGAATCGCGCTGGCCTGCGGCGGGCGGGATTTCGTGGATTTTTCGCCGCGGCGCGACCACGGCGCCGATGCGGCACTCAAAGCTGCCCGCGCTGCGTACATCGGTGGAGCCTCGGCGACCTCCAACGTCCTCGCCGGCAGCACGTACGGCATCCCCCTCAGTGGCACGATGGCACACTCGTACATCATGTCCTTCGAGTGCGAAACCGACGCGTTCCGCACTTTCGCGCGTGACTTTCCCGACCGCTCGATCTTGCTGATCGACACGTACGACACATTGGACGGCGCTCGCGCCGCCGTGAAAGTTGCCGCTGAACTGGCGGGCGAAGGCGTGCATATCGTTGGCGTGCGCCTCGACTCAGGTGACCTTGCAGCGCTTTCCGTTGCGGTCCGGCAGATCCTTGATGAGGGTGGCTGCTCCGGGACCAGCATCTTTGCCAGTGGCGATCTCGACGAGCACCGTATCGCCGCCCTGCTCGCCGCCGGGGCACCGATCGATGCTTTTGGCGTCGGCACGCAGCTCGGCACCAGTGCCGACGCCCCAGCGTTGAGCGGTGTGTACAAGCTCGTCGAAGATGCCCAGGGTCCAAAGTCCAAGCTGTCCGCTGAAAAGTTCACATGGCCGGGGCGCAAGCAGGTGTACCGGTTCTCAGAGGGCGGACGATACGTTCACGACACGATCGCGCTGGAGAACGATGTTGTCCCCGGCGGACGTGCCCTCCTCCACCAGGTGATGACCGGTGGACGCCGCATATCGCCTCCGGAACCGCTGACCACGATCCGGCTGCGCTGCCGAGAAACACTGGCGGCCCTGCCGGACGAGTTGCGACGCCTGGAGTCCGGCGGCCGCCCGTTCTCCGTCCAGCGCACACCCGCGCTCGAGGCCGCCCGGCGCGCCGCAATGCAGCGTATCCGCACCGCGTGAGCGCCTGACCGCTCACCTGCGGCGCGTGAGCCAATTGAACGTTCTTGCGTCCGCGGGATGCCAATCCATGGCCCAATACGGGTCATAAGCATTCCAACCGTTGAGCAGGCAGTTGAACGCCAGGCGCTCGCCCGTGTCGCTGCTCCACCAGAGCTTCACAGCAATTCGGCGCGGGTTAACCGGGTTCGGACGTGCCGCCCAGATGTCGAAGAGACTCACAAGCCCTTCGCGATCCGTTTCATTGACCTGGTGAGTGACGTCGAGTAGCTCGTTTGCCTGTTTGACCCCGCCCGCATGGCCGAGGACGAGCGGTTGCAAACGTCCGGGCAAGACAACACTCACCACCTCCGCCCAGTTCAGCAGCCTGGCCCGAATCTCACGATTGACCGCTAGTTGCATCAGGTGAGGCGCCGGCCGCCCCGCGAGTACTGGAAGACGCGAGAGATGGGTGAGCCGTTCTGCCAGCGGGTTCGCGTGGACAACGTGACAACGGCCGTCCAGCACGAAACACGGCCATGCAGCCGCGTCCGCTTCCCGCGTGATTTCCCGAAAGTTCGAACCGCGGACCTGCTCTCGACGCTGAACCGCACGCACTGGCTCTTCGCCGGCCATCCAGCGGGCGAAGTCGCTGGGCTCCTCCTCATAGCCAGAAGCACGGAGGAGACTGTTGGTCCGATATTGATCCAGACCGAGGCCCGAACACAGGCGCAGCAGCTGTTCGCGCCGCGGGCGTTGGCGCTGGCCCCGTTCATACGCTTCAATAC
>DATNET010000006.1:0-3818 GCA_035606745.1 Tepidiformaceae bacterium | reverse complement strand
ATACCCTGCGTCATTCTTTTGCGACACACCTCCTCGAGAGCGGCTATGACATCCGCACCATCCAAGAGCTCCTCGGCCACAAAGAAGTGAGCACCACGATGATCTACACCCACGTCCCCAACCGCGGCGCCGGGGGCGTTCGCAGCCCGCTCGACCCATAACCGGCCGCGTCGCCGCGGTCACAGGCCGCCGCGGCCCCAATCGTGTTATCCAGCGAACCTTCGTGACGGCCACCACCAATGGCTGTCCTAACCGCCCGAGATCGCACCGGCCCTCTCTCGTTCGTCTCGCTTGGATAAAAATTATCCTGTCCGCATAATAGGAGTTAGACGGCCAGATGCGGTTGTACTTTGACGCGAACTCGGCCACCGAGGACGGGCGCTACTGGCTCGGCGTGGCCGGTACGGTGCGCGATCTCAAGGCGCTGGGCATCGAACTTAGGGCGGGAATGGCGGTGACGCTCTACATGGATGACCCGGACGAAGATGGCCAGCCGGCCTTGCTTTTGGTCGACGCTATCGTCGAAGAGTACGGTCAGGGATTCGTCGCGCGTGCCGATAGGAGCACATGGCGGCGCGAGAGGCCGCAGGGGAGCGCCGTCTAACAAGCCGTTGCAGCAGCCGAACGCCACACCGGTCCGTCCGAAGGTGGACTCGTGCCGCGACGCCACGGGCTACGCCCGCGGCTCCTCGCGGCCGTGGTACGCTCGAACGCGACCTGGGCGTTCGCTGCTGAACGGCAGGTCGTTGGACGGACGGGTTGGGAACTTGAGGCAGGCAGAGTTGTCCTGGTGTCGTGACTAGGCTCTGCCTCGCCGGCACTGTGGCCTTCCTGCTCGGTTTTGCCAGGTCCGCACGTACGACAGAAGTGTGGCTGCCACCGCTCGAGGCGCAGAGCCTGCCTGGCACGTGGGAGGGTCTGTGCATTGACCTTCAGCGGGCAGGCGCCATCACCTTCGCCATGCGACTGCACGTCAGTGATGCGGAAAAGGGATCGGTAACGCTCGGGTTCTGGACGGGGGCGCCGGATCCTGTCTTCCAGGACACCCTGAACATCAATCGATTGAATGTGCGGAAAGGACGCGTGGCGCTGGCAGCCCGCAATGGCCAGAGACACCACTGGGACGCTCTTCTCTTGGATGGGAACGGGCTGGGCTCCAAGGACCGTCGCTCGGGCTGGATTCGAGCCAGTGTTCGACTTCCCGGCACTGCCTACAGCTGTCAGGCGACCCTGTTCAAGTACCCCAGCGACGAACGAGGTCCTGCAGGGCGTGAGACGTTCTTCAGCGGGTTCGGCGAACTCACGAAACGCCTCGGCCCGATTCCGCAGCCAGCCGTTGACGGTGGCTCGAGCGAACACTGAACCGACGGGCCGTCCAACAAGCCGTTGCAGCAGCCGAACGCCACACGCCCCCGCGCGAACGTAGGCTCGTGCCGCGACGCCGCGGGCTGCGCCCGCGGCTCCTCGCGGCCGTGATACGCTTGAACGCGACCTAGGCGTTCGCTGCTGAACGGCAGGTCGTTAGCCAGACGGGAGGTGCACGTGGGCGAGAAGCAGCATCTGGACCGCGACGATGGGGTCAGAGGTGACGGCGGCGTAGTAGTCTCGTTGGTCGACGCGCCGGATGGAAAGGTTCGTCTCGTCTTCGATGATGTCTTGCGGGATGGCTCGGGCGACGCCCGGGTATGGAAGCATCAGTTCTTCTTCACGCGGACCGAGGTTGATCTGGATGCGCTACAGGACACGAAGCTGAGCGACTCTGATCTAGCCCGCATCGGATTCGCTATCGCGGCTCGACTCGCCGCGCGCAGGAAGGTCGCCGGCTAACATGGTGTTGCAGCGGACGATCCGCCTTCCTCGCTTCGCTCGGGCGGCGGCTCGCCGCTGAACACCAGGTCGTTATCCGGATCCAACATGGGCTACTGGCTGTCTCGGATTGTGCGCGTAGCCGTCGTCACGTTGCCCGTGGCGGCGTTGTCTTGGCACGTGCGGCCATCTCTTGGGATTGCCGTCTTGGTCATCGCCTGCACCGCACTATCGATTAACGGGATGCGGGCTACTGTCGCATCTATTCCTTTGCGCCCCGCCGACGCTGACGATCCCGTTTCTCCGCCTGCAATCTCTCGCACACTGCAGAACATGATTCGTGGAGAGACCATCTTCCTGGGAGTCATGGCGCTCGTCTTGGCAGTCGCCGCGCTCGTGACGACCGAGCGGCCGGTCAGAATACTAGCAACGTCCTTCGCTGCTTCCGCCCTGGCTGCCGGTCCCGGGACATCGATAGATCGCCGTGTGGGTCTCAGGCTAGCTGTCGTTGCGGTCCTGGTGGGCCTGCTCTTTTGGTGGCTTCAACGCGGGACCGGCTAACATGGTGTTGCAGCGGTCGATCATCCTTCCTCGCTTCGCTCGGGCGGATGCTCGCCGCTGAACACCAGGTCGTTAGCCAGATACCTGCGAACGGCGGGCGTCTACTTGGGATGCGTTCACTGACGCGGGCGCTGGCGAACCGGGCATTGCAGCGGACGAACGCGTCGGTCGCTTCGCTCCCTCTCGCGCTCGCCGCTGAATGCCACTATCGTCGGGCGGATCCGAGGATGAGCAAGCGCGAGGGACCGAGCTTCATCACCGTTGACCTCGAAGTGTGGTCGAAGACGAACCTGACCCCGCTTGCCGACGCCCTCCGACAACGAAGCTTCGTGGTGTACGTCGGCAAGGTCGATCGGAAGTTCCTCGCCAGTTTCGAAGCCCATGGCGAGACCCCCGAAGAAACCATCTGGCGACTACTGCGACTTGTGAAGCCATTGCGCGGACTTCCCAAGAAGCTCTGGCAGACCGCTGAGGCGCGGGTCTTCAACATCGGATTCGAAAGCGGCAACACCGTCGCTCTTCTCCACGAGACGCCACCGGGCTCAGGTGTTTGGAAACAACGGGGCCGCGCGAAACTGAGCGTCTTTGAGACATCCCTTGGCGCTGACCTGCTGCGCGCAGTGGCAGACGTCCGCGGCACGGTGACGACGTCCATTTATCCGCCGCGCCGAGAGGTTCGGGCGACACGTAAGCGCACGACCGATGCGTGATCGCGGATGGGACACGCCCAACAAGGCGTTCCAGACGGCCGGCGCTTCGCGCCGCTGCTGAACGCCAATATCGTTGGGCAGACAGGTGGGTGACGATGCTGGTGCGCGTAACCGGATGGGCAGGGGTTCTACTTGCGACTGCCGTGGCCGCATACGCTGGCGAAAGAGCGCCAGCACATGGTAGGTCGGGCCGCGCCATCCGCCGCCCACCCGGGGCTACCCGAGACGATCAGTTCTGCGAAGGACTTCGCCCTATGACCCTTAAGAAGAAGCATCGCAGGCTGTTCGGTCTCTTCAGCAAGGACGAACACGACAAGGGCCGCTGGAGCGAGTTCGCGCGCGAGCACGACCTGAATGTTGCGGTGAAGGAAGAACATGTGTTCGATGTCGCGCAGGTAGCTGCCCGACCCGCCGTTGCAGTCGGACGGGCGCGTCGTCGCTGCGCTCCCGCTCGCGCCCGCAGCCTAACGGCAGATCGTTGCCGTACGTTCTTCAGCGACGCGCGACGAAGTCGCGGACGTCCATTCCGATCTCGCGCGATCACCCGTAACAGTGTCGGCGAGATGTCCCTGCCGGGATGGAATGGAACTGTGGTCGCACGGCCGTCCGCGTGACGGTACTGCCGGTGAGAGCCGCGTTGTCGAACTTCGACGAACCCGAGGCGTTCCAGAATCCCGGCGACCTCACGGGGTTTGAGGACCGGGAGGTCGCCCATTCCTATGCGACCTTGACGGTCTGCGT
>DATNET010000554.1:0-5650 GCA_035606745.1 Tepidiformaceae bacterium | reverse complement strand
GGTTACTTCGACATCGACGAAGCCATAACCCTTATCCTCGGGACCTCCATCGGCGAACGCGTGATGCGGCCCAACTTCGGCTGCCGCATCCACGAGCTCGTGTTCGACCCCGTCAACGGGGACACCCTCGGGCTCGCGAAGCGGTACGTGGCCGAAGCCCTGGGCTGGTGGGAGCCACGCATCGATGTCCTTGCCATTACCGTCACAGCGGACCTGAGCCAGGCAGACCTCGGCAAACTGCTGATCGGTATAACCTATCGCGTCCGGGCAACAAAAGACGAACGGTCCCTCGTGTACCCGTTCTATCTCATCCGGGAGGAATGACCCGCGCAGCTTCTCCGGTGGAGTCAATCCCCGGACGGTGCTGAAGCGTTAACCTATGCCGCTACCAGACCCGCAACTCGACGACCGCCACTTCCAGGACATCGTCAACGAGGCGAAACAGCTCATCCCGAGATACGCACCGGAGTGGACCGACCACAACGTCTCCGACCCCGGCGTTACCCTCATCGAGCTGTTCGCCTGGATGACGGACCTCATGCTTTACCGCCTGAACCGCGTCCCCGAGAAGAACTATCTGCGCTTCCTGGATTTGCTCGGCATCCAACGCAAAGAACCCGTCCCTGCCCGTACCGCGCTGACATTTGGCCTTTCAGCACCCCTGGCAGGCCCGCTGACCGTACCCCGCGGCACAGAGGTCTCGACGCTGCCCACCGGCTCGGCGCCGCCCACCACATTCACTACGGACGAGAACCTCGTCATCTGGCCGCCAACGCTGACCTACGCCCTGTCATCCTCGGACGGCGCCACGTTCGTCAATTTTTTGCCGAAGCTCGACGCGGACGACGAGTACTTCGAGGTGTTTCAGCACGTCCCGCTGCCCGGTGACGCGCTCTACTTCGGGTTCCCGGAGAACCTCAGTGCGCATCTGATCGCCCTGAATATCGATTGCCGAGTAGAAGGCATCGGTGTGGATCCCAACGACCCTCCCCTCGCCTGGGAAGTGTGGTGCGGCGAAGTGCGCGGCTGGGTGCGCTGCGCCATCGAGTTCGATGAGACGGGCGGCCTCAACCAGGCCGGCACCGTGCAGCTACGCATGCCAGAGGGCATGGAGAGCCGTATGCTGACGCGCTTCACGGCGCACTGGCTGCGCGTGCGCGTGCTGCAGCCCCGGCTCCGCCAGCCGGTCTATTCCGCCTCTCCAAAACTCAACACCGTCCGCGCCACGGCAGTCGGCGGTTCGGCCTGGGCTACCCATTCCACGGTCATTGTGGGTGAGGTCGTTGGCCGCAGCACAGGCGTCCCCGGCCAGACGTTTCAGCTGAACAACACGCCGTTGCTCCCGCGCACCGTCGATGAGTACGTGGAAACGCAAGCCAAGGATGGCACCTGGACCCCATGGGAAGAGGTAGCGACGTTCCGCAACTCCACACGCACCGACCTCCATTACACGCTCGATGGCGTAAGCGGCACGATCACGTTCGCGCCCACGATCAGGCAGCCCAACGGCATCGAACGCTCGTACGGCGGCGTCCCACCGCGCGGCGACGCGGTTCGGATGCACCGCTATCGCATGGGCGGCGGCCTGATCGGCAACACCGGCCCGAACACGCTGACCGTTTTACGGACAGCCATCCCCTACGTCGCATCGGTCACTAACCGCGACCCCGCCTCGGGAGGGCTCGACGCCGAATCGCTCGACTCAGCGAAAGAACGCGCGCCGATGGCGCTTCGTTCCCAGGACCGCGCCGTTACCGTGCAGGACTATGAGTTCCTCGCCAAGGAGGCATCGCGCCGCGTCGCGAGGGCGCGGTGCATCCAGGTCCGCAATGAGCAGGGCGGGAGTTCCGTGCCGCCGGGGACAGTGGAACTACTCATCGTGCCCGTGGTACCACCCGAGCAGGCACGTACCCTCCAGACGCTCCAGCCGGACCCGTTGCTCCTCGACGAAGTTAAGACGTATCTCGACGAACGTCGGATGCTCGGCACGCACCTTGCCGTCGACGGCCCGGCCTATGTGGGCGTCTCCGTGGAGGCGACGATCGTGGTCTCCCGCAACGCCAGCTCCGAGCGGGTACGGGCCATGACAACCGACCGCATCCGCGAGTACCTCGACCCTTTGCTCGGCGGCCCCGATGGTGCTGGCTGGCCATTCGGCCGGGACCTGTATCTGTCCGAGATGCAATCGGTCGTCCAATCGATCCCGGGAGTCGAGTACGCCCAGGATGTGACGCTCTACCAGGTCGACATCCAGACAGGCCAAAGCCGCGCGGCGGGACAGAAAATTACGCTCGCCGAAGACGTCCTGCTGCTTTCCTACGAGCACGTCGTAAACGTCTCGCCGAGGGATAGATGACCGTGGCCGAACCAGGCGCGGCCGTCGACGACGTCGGCCAGACGACGATCGGCCCCGGCGTGACGGCGGCGGAAACAGATGGTCACCTCGCACCGTCGGGCTCCGGATCAGTCCGCCGGACGCGCCAACCGCGTCCCGCATCGCCATCCCCGGCGGCCGAGCCGGACGACGCCGGCATCGACACGACGAGCACGGATGAAGCTGTTGCCAGCGCCGCTGCAGAAGCTCCCGTCCTTGAACCGCCGCCGGCCACAGCTCCGGCAACGCCACCGATGCCGATCGCCCCAACGCCATCATTGCTGCCGTCTGGTCCCTCAGGGCCGGATGGCCCCGGCGGCGGCCTGACAGATTCGCGCGCGCCCTCGCCGTTCGAATGGGAAGCTCCCGGCGTGCCTTACGACGGCAGCACGTATATGCAGTACCTGCCGGGCGTGTATTCCGGAAACCGCTTCCTTGCCCGCTTCCTGCTCATTTTCGAAGCCCTGCTCGCACCAATCGACCGCACCGTCGAGAACATCGCCTACAATTTCGACCCCGATGTTGCGCCTGCGGATCTGCTCCCCTGGCTTGGCTCCTGGCTTGGACTCGCGTTCGACGAAGGATGGCCCGAAGAGCGTCGGCGCGAACTTATCCGCAGTGCGGCGATGCTCTACCACTGGCGCGGGACGCGCCGCGGCATGAGCGAATTCGTGCGGATCTATACAGGCGTAACTCCTGAAATCGTCGAACCCACACTGAGCCAGTTGGCGAGCTCGCGCGACCTCGCGTTCCGCTTCACCGTACGCCTCACCGTTCCCCGGGGTACGCCGATCGACCGGGCGCTGCTCCAGCGCATCATCGACGCGGAAAAGCCTGCCTTCGCTGCCGGGACCCTCGAAGTCGTCGAGGTCATCCAGGAGACCAACGGCCGCTCTCACCTCTGACCTTCCGCGGAGCGCCAACAAGCAGCGCTCTGCCTGCCGACCGCTAAACTTCGCGGAGGGGTCGCCGCACAACTACGGCTCCCCTCGCTGCCAGGCGCTATTGCGATAGCACAAGGAACGCTTCTGAACCGGCGGTCATGGACTTCTCCGCGGCCCAGCCAACGAGGCCTTTTCCGTTATCAACGGTCCACCAGATAAAGTTCCCGGCCTGCACCGAATCCGAAGTAATCTTCACCGTGTCGCCGTTGCAGAGCTGGCCGATCTTATTCGCATTCGTGTCAGAAGGGATCACGTGGTCCGAGCGCACACGCAGGCAGCTCCCCGTGGGTGAATTTACCACGACGGCCGTAGCGCCATTGTGAAGTCCCACCGGGGCCGTCGTCGAAGCAGCGCCAGGGGTTGTGCCGGCCGGCGCCGTAGGCACCTGCGTCGGTTGAGGCGAGCTGGCGTGGCTACTGCCACTGCACAACGGCAGGCCAAGGCTGCTGCATCGCGAGTAGTAGCCGTACGCGACGAATGAAAAAATCGAGAGCGCAGCGATCGCCGCCAGCGGGATGCGCCAGAAGCGCAACGGCGGCTTCACCAAAATCTGCCCTTCCGCTGAAACCTCGGACATGCCCGGTCGCGAAGGCTTCGCGATCACTCGGAACGTTCGCCGTTCCACCTGGCCGAACGGCGAGCGCGCCTTCCCGGAGGCGTGCAGGCCGGTCACCTCTCGTTGGCCAGGCTTGAGCTCGACCGTATCGCGCTCCAGGGTCGTCTCGACGTCCGCATTGTCCTGGCGCGCCTCGAGCTTGCAGCTCAGTGGCGTGTTGCCTTCGTTCTCCGTGATCACCTGGTAGGATGACCCGCCCTTGGACACCATGTTCATCGAAAAGGCGTCGAACGGTAGGACTGTGAACGACCCAAGGACACGAACTTCGCGTCCGTTTTCGGCGGAAACCACCGAGACCGAAAACGGGTGGTCGCCCGCGGTCGCTTCCGATGTGTGCGGCGGCTGGATGACAATCGTCACTTCATCGCGGCTGCCACCCGCCATCGACAGCTTCGGCCGGCTGATTCGCACCCACGACTCCGGCACGTCGAGCACGCTCAGCGTGACCTGGTCGACGACCGAAGCCCGGTTCTGCACCACGACCGTCGCGGTCGTGGCCGCACCCGCCGCCACCGCGGAAGCCGGCGAAGTCAGCGCGACTCCAATGGTCGCCTGCGTGTCGCCGCTTACCGCTGCGACGGGGCTGGCCGCTCCCTCGGAAGGCGCCGCCGCAGCTTGAGCGCTCGTGAACCGGCCCTCTACATCGCCGAACCGTAGCGACTGGCCCTCTTCGACGACGTGTGGCTGGCTGCCATTAATGCGCTGACTTCCCACGAACGAGCCGTTCGCTGAGCCAAGGTCTTCGATCGTCACCGTGCCATCGTCCGCAATTCGCAACTGGGCGTGACGCCGGGAGACCGAGACGTGATCGATCACCACGCCGTTGCCATCGGAGCGGCCAATAACCACGCTCTGAGTTTCGATAGGGTATTCGCGCACCTGTCCGTCGGGTGTCGTGAGACGTAATGTGCCGTGCAGCATGGAACACTTTTCCGGGCCCCTACCACGCGTCGGCCGCGCGGCCAGTGCCCTTACAGCCAGATTCACGAACAATAACGTTGCAATGAGTACCGGGCCATACGTGCCTCCCCGTAATTACCTTCGCTTCCCGGTCCCCAGCGCGATCGTGGGCCGTCCAGCCGGTAAGCTCTGGCTGCGTGAAAACCGGGACATCCGTGGGGCGTCAGGACACCGCCGGGCAAGGTGCGCCCACGGCGGCACGTGACCGCGCTCAGCCACATGACGCAACGACACCCGCTGTCTTACTCGTCTCGCCAATGCCCGGCGCACGCTGGACGAGCATTTCGCACTACGCGCGCCAAATCATCGAAAACGAGGATCTCACGGGCGCTCGGCTCACCAGCATCGAAGCGCCCTGGTGGAATCCGCCTTCGCTCCTGGACGGAGCGCGCCGGCGTTGGTGGCGGCAGCCAGCCGCGCGTGTCGCCTCGGCGGGACGATTCGATGTCGTACACCTGACCGACCAGGCGCTCGGGCATCACGTCCACCGCTTGGCTTCATGCCCCACGCTGGTTACCTGCCACGATGCCATGCCCTGGCTGCTCGATGGCTACTTCGCTGGCCGCATCGAAGGTGCTGTCAAACGAACACTCCTGCGTCACAGCGTGCGCGGGATGCTCTCGGCGAGCCACATCCTCTGCGTATCGGAAACCACCGCCTTGGACCTCGTCCGAGTCTTCGGATTCAACCCCTCCCGCATCAGCGTCATCCCGAACATCGCGGCTGGGCTCTTCGAACCACTGTCGGGGAGTGAAC
>DATNET010000078.1:0-4746 GCA_035606745.1 Tepidiformaceae bacterium | reverse complement strand
GCAATGCAGGCAGATACCACCAGCGCTGCCCGGCGCATCAACGAACTGGAACTCGAACTGGAGCAGGCCGACGCCCGGCGCAAGGCCGTGCTGGTGGAACTCATCGGGTATGGGCGCCGCTACGCCAACGCCCGGGCCTCGTTATTCGAGGCTGAAGGCAAGCTCGATTCTGGCCGCGGCTTCGCCGACGACGCCCGTGATCGGCTCTCCCGCGTGCAGGACGAAGTTCGTGCCTACGAAGCAGCAGGCAACCAGGATTTGCGCGAACTGGACCATCTCGAAGGCCGTCTCGATGCCCTGAGGCGCGTCCACGCCGAACACGATGGCGTGGCGGCCGGCACGCGAAGCGTGCTGATCATGGGCCAGGCGCTGCTCGCCGATGTGGAAGCCGGCTCACTGGGCGAGCCCCCGGAACTGCCGGGCGTGGTCGGCCTGCTGGCGCGCCAATTCAAAGTTCCGGTCGGCATGGAACTGGCGATCAACGCCGCACTTGAACAGCGCCTCCACGCCGTCGTGGTGGAGACCGAAGCCACGGCGATCGAGGCGATAACAATTCTCCAGCGCCGCCAGCAGGGGCGAGCCCAATTCCTTCCGCTCGAGTCGGTCCGCCACGTATACCCACTCAACCTGCAGAAGGAAAAGGGTGTCATCGGCGTGGCAGCCAAACTCGTGCGCTGCGACAACCGGTTCCGTCCCCTCATCGATACGCTGCTCGGCCGCGTCATCGTGGTCGAAGATGTCCAGACGGGATTGCGCATGATCCGCCGCGCATTGGGCTCGGTCGTTACGCTCGACGGCATCTATATCGAACCCACAGGCGTGATGGCGGGCGGCACGTCCGGCGCGGACGAAGGCGCGTTCACCCGCCAACGTGAACTCGATGAACTGCCCGAACGCATCGATGAGCTACGCACCCGTACCGACATCAGCGCCGACCGGCTGGCGACAGCGCGGGCGAACATCGAACACCTGGCCGGCCGGGCGCACGATGCGGAGGCCGCCTACGACGCACTGCGCCACGCGGTTGAGCGCGCTCGCTTTGAATTGGAGCGCGAACGCGACAAGCTGCATCGCTTGCGCCGCGACATCGACGGCGTCCGTTCGAAAAAAGCAGACATTATTCGGGAACAGGACCAACGCGCGCGCCAGATCGCCCAGGCGAAGCTCGCCGCCGAACAGCTCGAACTGCGCAGCAATGAACGCCGCGCCGAGATGGCGGAAATGGAGGACGTGCTTCGCGCGGCTACCGAACGCCGGGACGCGGCCCTCAAGCTGGTTTCAGAGGCGTCCGCGCGCCAGGCAATCATCGAGGGCGAGCGCCGCACGCTCATCGCGCTGCGCGAACAACACGAGAAATCCATCGAGCGCATGGCCAACCAGATTGCGGCCAAGCGATTGCAGGCCCGCAACCTCGAGCTCGATGCGTCGGTGATTGATGAGCGGCTCGCCAGGCTGGGCGACGAACTGGACGCTGTCCGTGCCGATCAATCCCGCTATGCCGAGGACGCCGCACCCGACCGCGATGAATTGCACCGGCTCGAAGCCCATGAGCGAACCGTTCAGGAGGAGTATTCACAGGGCCAGGCAGACCTCCTCCAGATCGACCGCCACCGGCTCGACCTCGAAGGCGAGGTGGCGCGTACAACGGAGCACATCGAGCACCTGCGCGTGGAGATGGAACGCGAGGGCCTGGCTCCGGACCGTACTGGCCGCATCGTTAGTCTCGACGAAGCGATGCAGATGGAATCGATGTTCGAGGCTGCCGCGCCGGCGGTTCAGGGCGGCGCCGCCATGGACGTTGAAGCAACCCGTTCCCGCATCGAGGAATTGCGAAGGCAGATCCGGCGGCTGGGCGCGATCAACGAAGAGGCGCCGGGCGATTATCGAGAGTTCAAAGATCGCCACGACTTCCTCACCACGCAGATGCACGACCTCACGGTCGCCGAGGAGCAGCTGCGCGACGCCATTGCCGTGCTCAACGTGGAAATTCGCACCCGCTTCACCGCCACATTTGAGACCGTGAACAGTGCCTTCGGGAAATACTTCACCTCGTTCTTTGGCGGCGGTTCCGCCAGCCTCGCGCTCACGGACCCGGAGAACGTCGCCGAATCTGGCATCGAAATCGAGGCGCAGCCGGCCGGCAAGCGGATCAAGAGCCTCAGCCTGCTTTCCGGCGGCGAACGCTCGCTCACGGCCGTGGCGTTGTTGTTCGCGCTGCTTGCCGCGAATCCGGCGCCGTTCTGTGTCCTGGATGAAGTGGACGCGGCACTCGACGAGGCCAACGTCGGCCGCTTCGCTTCGGCGCTCGCAAAGCTCGCTGAGCGGACGCAGTTCCTCGTCGTCACGCACAACCGGCGCAGCATCGAAGTCGCCGACGCCATTTACGGAGTTTCGATGGGAAGCGATGGCGTCTCCAAGGTCCTGTCTCTTCGGATTACCGACCTCCCCCAAAACTGATTGCCCGGCTTCATCCCGGCGAACTGACCCTTGCCCGAAGGACAGGTACCATCGCCTGATTACTGCAGAGGAGCTCGCCCGTGCGGTTCTGGCGAAAAAAGCCCGAGGAGCAACCCCCGGACGCGGAAGCGGCCGAACCCGAGGTTGCCGGTACGCTCGCGACAGCCCTCTCCGAAGACGTCCAGATTGTCGCCGGGCTCGAAGTCACGGAAGAGGAAGCCGAGGAAGTCCGCGAGCAAACCCAGCGGGCGACCGAGCGCACTCGCCGCGGTTTCTTTTCACGGCTTGGCGGGATTTTCGAACGCGCCGACTTCGATGATGCCCTCTGGGACGACCTCGAAGAGGTGCTCCTCGCCTCGGATGCCGGCTTGCAGACAACGACCGATGTCCTCGACGCGGTGCGCCGGCGCGTGAAGGACGAAGGCGCAAAGCAATCCGTTCGGGTCCGCGAGATCTTGCGTGAAGAGCTGATTGCCATCCTCGAACTTCCCGGCGAAGAACCCCCGGCCTGGGCTCGCCCGGATGCACCGCCGTTGATCATCATCCTCGTCGTCGGTGTGAACGGCGCCGGAAAGACGACCTCGATAGCGAAGATGTCGCACGCCTTCAAACGCGACGGAGCGACTGTCGTGCTGGGCGCTGCGGATACCTTTCGCGCCGCAGCCACAGACCAGTTGAAGGTGTGGGGCGAACGCATCGGCGTGCGCGTCGTCGCGCACAAGTCTGGCGCCGATCCCGGTGCTGTCGTGTTCGACACGCTCAGCGCAGCCGAAGGTTCAGGCGCGGACTTCGTCATCATCGATACGGCCGGCCGCCTCCACACCAAGACCAACCTGATGGAAGAACTCAAGAAGATGGACCGCATCATCCAGCGCAACCATCCTGACGGCCCGCATGAGACGATCCTTGTCCTGGACGCAACAACCGGCCAGAACGGCCTGATGCAGGCCAAGACGTTCGCTGAAGCGGTGGGCGTCACCGGCATCATTCTCGCCAAGCTCGATGGCACAGCGAAAGGCGGCATCGCCTTCGCCATCTCCCACGAGTTGGCAATCCCGGTGCGGTTCATCGGCACCGGCGAACGTGTCGAAGACCTCGCTCCGTTCGACGCACGAGACTTCGTTGATGCGCTGCTCAGTTGACCGCGGTGGGCATCTCGAGGGGTAGCCGATGAGCGACCTCCTCGCATTTTGGGCAGTGTCGCTGCTGGTGGGCCTGCTCGCGATGCCTCTCGCCTTCGTGCTCCTTCGCAGGCTCCCAGATGCGGGCGCGGGCCTGAGCTTCGCGCTCGGCCTCATGTTCGTTGGTTACGGCTACTTCATGCTGCGCACGCTCCGGGTACTGCCCTTCGGCCGGGGCGGCTACCTCCTGGCGCTCGCGCTCTTTGCGTTGCTGGCCCTGGCCGTCGCCGGGCGGGACCGCCGTTTTGTTTCCACGCTTCGCCGCAGCTGGCCCGGCTGGGTGATCGCCGCAGGCGTGTTCACCTGCTTCTTTTTCGGCTACGCCGCCTTCCGGTCCTATCAGCCGGAGATCAACGGCACCGAACAGCCGATGGACTTCATGTACCTCAACGCGACGCTGACATCTACGACCTACCCGCCGAAAGACCCATGGCTGGCGGGCTCGCCGGCGAGTTACTACTACTTTGGCTATCTCCAGGTTGGGGTCCTCACTTCGGCTTCCGGCGTGGCTCCATCGACCGGTTACAACCTTGGCCTTGCTTTCACGTTTGCCGCCGCAGCCGCCGGCATCGTATCGCTGGTCTTCGCGCTGGCACGCTGGGCGCTCGGTTCGCGTTCGCGGCGCTGGGCGTTCGGTGCGGCGGGAGTGGCCGTGCTGTTCCTCCTGTTCCTTGGCTCGCTGTCGGCGGTGTTCGAATTGGCCGCGGCACACGGCGCGTACAACGCCGGCCTTTTTGGCAAGTTTGGCGTCGAATGGTTGATCCCCTGCAAGAACGGCGTTACCCAGGATTGTTTTACGGGTCCGCTCAATCCACGCACGACGAGTTGGTACCCGACGGAGTACTACTTCTGGTGGCGTGGCAGCCGCATTATCCCGAATACAATCACAGAATTCCCATTCTTCAGCTTCTTGCTCGGAGACCTCCATCCCCACGTGATGTCCATCCCGCTGGTACTACTTTCGCTCGGCGTGAGCGGATCGGTGTGGCGCGGGCGCCGCTTCCTCTCGTTCGCCACCCATCGCCGCGAACCCTGGATCGGCGTGGCCGTTGCGCTCATTTTCGGTGCCCTGGCGTTCGAAAATGCGTGGGACATCCTTACCTTCACC
>DATNET010000507.1:0-6009 GCA_035606745.1 Tepidiformaceae bacterium | reverse complement strand
CGCGATGGCAGCGAACTCGTCAACCTGAGCTCCCAGATAACTCGCGATTGGCGGCTCAGCCCCGATGGCACGCAGCTCGCCTTCATCGAAGCCGACCTCGCGGGCGGCCTTCGCTACGTCCCCCGCGTCGTGGAGATCGATGGGGCGACCCAGCCGGGCGCTCACGCCGAGGCCCAGGCCGCCGATGCCGGCCAACAAGCACTCGGCGCCGCCTGGCGGCCCGGAGCCTCGGCCCCGACTTTCGGCCTCGACACCGCCACCGGTGCAACCGCTCCCGGCAGCGCGCACGCGCAGGCACAGGTCGCGGATTCAGCGTCGTCAGGGTTCGATGTGCCCCTCGGCTATTCGGCCGATGGCCGCGGCCTTGTCGTCAACCATTGGAGTGGCACGAGCTTCGCCGCTCCCGGCAAAGTGGTGCTCCAGGTGGTTGAAGGAGACCAACGCACTAGCCTCGACGCGTACGGACGTTTCCTGGGATGGGCGCAACGCTAGCGCGGCTGCGGGCCGCGTGCCGCATGCGGCCATCCCGCCCGGCTGTGGCCCGGGCCGGGCTGCTAGCCGTCGCCCTCTCCGCAGTGGCCAGCGTCGCGCTGATGCATCCGCGCGCCAGCCACGCCGATTCGCTCCCATGCCAGGCCCCTAACCGAGGCTTCGATTTCGACACCTTTGAACTAGAAAACTACCAACAGCAGTATGCGCAGGCGATCGAACTCGCCGCCGCTGGCAAAGCGGCGATTCCCGCTTTTACGCTTGGTTCCACGGGTGAAACTGTCGATTTCACCTACCAGGGCCTGGAGAGTGGTCCCCGCTCCGCTCGCCTCCCCGCGAACACGTCGATTCGCATTCCGCCGACTATCTACAAGGCGATCATCTGGATTGAATCGCTCTGGTCCGATGGCTCCTCCACAGTGCCCTATGGCGGCGTCGGGCCATTGCTCGTCTCAAGCGACTGCGGCTACGGCCTTGCCCAGGTTACGAGTGGCATGGGCCAGTTCGGCTCCGATGCCTACGCGCCGGGTGTGCCATCCGCACGCCAGGGCCTCATAGGCACGGACTTCCTCTTTAACCTCGCCGAAGGCGCACGCATCCTCGCCGATAAGTGGAACCAGGCGCCCCAGACTCGCCCCATTGCGGGCACCGGCGACCCGGCGATGCTGGAGGACTGGTATTACGCCATCTGGAGCTACAACGGCTTCGCCCTGAGTAACCATCCACTCAACCCAAACCTCGACCCCCTCCGCGGCGGCGGCCTCAACGGCGGCGCCGAGCCCGTATTTCACTGCAACGACCCCAATGCACCGGGTTTCCAGGGAGTCACGGGTGGCGCGTTGAAATACGTCCAGGGCGACTACACCTACCCCGAACGCGTTTACGGGTGCATGCGCTACCCCCCGCTCACCGGCCCCGCACCGCCTCCGCCAGCAGCCTCACCACCCCCTCCAACCTCAACGCCCGGTGCGGCAAAATTCAAACTTGGCGACACGGTAATCGTGAGCGGCACCGGCGATTGCCTCGTGCTTCACTCCGCGCCCGGCACCGCCTCACCGCGAATCAGCGGCTCACCCGATTGTGCCCCGGACGGGACATCGTTCCCAATCATTGGCGGCCCCCAGACTGTGACGACCGATTCGCACACCTGGTGGCAGGTGCAGTCGGCCGGCGGGCCTGCCTGGGTCGCCGAAGACTTCCTCGCGGCCGCTGGCACACCGCCGCCCATCTTGCCTCCAGTCACCGGCCCGCGCCTCTGGACCCCGTTGGTGTTTGCGATGCCGAACCTCTCCGACCCGACAGTTGCGGCGGCGTTCCAACCGGCCAACTTCCAGGCCTGTCAGGACAATCAGAGCTTTAGCGGCGGTTGTCCCGCGATGGACTTCCCCACCGCGTTCCAGAACTACTCGCCGCCGGTTAAACCCAATCCCGACCCGACGCCACCGGTCGACCCTGGCCTGCTGGCCGGATTTTTGGGAAACCCGATCATGCAAATCACCGGCCCCTCATCGCTCGGGCCAAATGCCGATGGCTCTATGCCGCAGGGTACGGTGACGGTGCACAACTCCGGGACGTTCATCGCTCCATTCCGCGTGCGCGCTTCGGCCGCCTGGATCGCCGTTCGACACCCCGGCGACCCAAGCGCCCGCTCGCTCGTTGGCGGCGTCGCGATGGGCAGCGATGTCGACGTCGTGACGCAGTCGGGCAATTCGAGCGGCCGCCAGCGCATCGCCCAAAACGGCTACGACAGCGTGCTCCTGATCACTGTCGACCCGTCCGTCCTTCCGCCTGGCACATCCACCGGGACAGTCGTCATCGAGCCGCTGCTCGGCAGCGGCACCCCATTCACAATTACCATAACCGCGACTGCCCCGGCTGACGGCGGTGGCCCCACCCAAAATTCCCAGTGCTTCGTCCCTGGGGTCGCGGCGGACGGCTCGTAGCGCCCAAGCGCCTCACGATCAGTGCGCGTGCGCCTCTTCCACGGCTTTTTTGTGCTCGGCGACGACTTTCTGCGCGATGTTCGACGGCACCTCGCCATAATGGTCGAATGCCAGCTCGAAAGCGCCGCGGCCCTGCGTGATCGAGCGCAAATCTGAGGCATAGCGCTGGACCTCCGCCAGCGGCACCTCGGCGTCGATCACGCTCATGCCGCCGTCCGGGTTAATCCCGTGAATCTTTGCCCGCTTGGTGTTCAGGTCGCTGACAACATCGCCCGCGTGGTCATCGGGCGCGAACACACGGATCGTCATCACCGGCTCCAGCAGCCCCGCCGAGGCCTGCCCTACCGCCTCTTTGAGCGCCTGTGATGCCGCGAGCTTGAACGCCATTTCACTTGAATCGACGGGGTGGTGCTTCCCATCAAGCAGCGAGACTTCGCAGTCGGTGAGCTCATAACCGGCAAGAATCCCTTCTTTCGCTGCTTCCACGACGCCCTTCTCCACGGCGGGGATGAACTCCTTTGGTACCGACCCACCCACGACCCTCGGCGTGAATTTGAGTCCCTCGCCCGGTCCGAGTGGGTTCACTTCCAGCACGACGCGGGCGTACTGCCCGTGTCCGCCCGTCTGCTTTTTGTGCGTGTAGTCGGAAGTCCCTTTCTTGGCCACTGTCTCCCGATAAGGCACCCGCGGCAACGCCAGTTCGACCTCGACATTGAACTTGCGGCGCAGGCGCTCGATCGTCACGTCCAGGTGGGCGTCGCCGAGCCCCGCGAGGATCGTTTCCGCCGATGCGGCGTCCCGGTTGAGCCGAAGACCGGGGTCCTCTTCGAGTAGCCGCTGCAAACTCGGCCCCAACTTATCCACGGCCGCCTTCGAGGTCGGCCGGACCGACATGCTGTAGACCGGGTTGGGGAATTCGATTGGCGGCAACATCAGCGGCCGCTCCCGCGAGCACAGCGTGTCGCCCGTCGCCGTGTGCGCCAGCTTCGGCACCACGCCGATGTCTCCCGCAGCCAGTTCGCTCACGGGGTCCTGGTCCTTGCCACGCTGGACGTACAGCGTCCCCAGCCGCTCATCAGCCTGCTTGTTCGCATTCCAGAGGTGCGTATCCGACTTCAGCAAACCGCTGATCACGCGAAGGTACGTCAATCGCCCGACGTACGGGTCGGCGGCCGTCTTGAAAACGAGCGCCACAGGGTTCGCCTTTGCATCCGCCGTCAATTCAGTGCCGTCGGTCGCGTGAAACGGCTCCCGGTCGGCGGGCGATGGCCCACTGAAAGCGATATTGTGCAAGAGCTGCCGCACGCCGATTCCTCGCGCGGCGGCGATGCATACCACGGGGATGATGAGGCCGTGGTCGAGCCCACCATGCAACACCTGCCGGAGTTCATCCTCCGTGAGTTCTTCGTCGGCGAAGTACTTGGTCATGAGCTCTTCGTCCGTCTCGACGATGCACTCGATGAGCTGCGACCGAAGGGTGTCCGCCTCGGCCTGGAGGTCCGCCGGGACTTCCACCTCCTCGCCCGCGTCGCCCACGTACGCCCGCATGTGCAGCAGGTCCACAACTCCGTCGAACGTGTCATGCGCCCCGATCGGGATCTGAAGTGGCGTAACCTTCGGCCCCCAGCGATGGCGCAGCGCTTCAAGCGTCGTCTCGAAGTTGGCGTTTTCACGGTCCATGCGGTTGACGACGATCATCCGCGGAAGCCCGAGCCGTTCGGCAATCTGCCACACGCGGTCGGTGCCGACCTCTGGTCCTGAGACAGCGTCGACCACCACGAGCGCCATGTCGGCTGCCTGCGCTCCGCAAATTACTTCCGAAACGAAGTCCGCGTAGCCGGGCGTGTCGATGATGTTGATCTTGCGCCCCTCCCACTCCACCGGCAGGAGCGAAAGATTGAGGCTGAACTTGCGCTTGTGTTCGTCTTCGTCGTAATCGCTCACCGTGTTTTGGTCGGCGATCGTGCCGAGCCGCGTGGTCGCCCCGCTTACGAACAGCGCAGACTCCCCAAGCGTCGTCTTTCCCACGGACCCGTGCCCCATAAGCACAATGTTGCGGATGTCCTCCGTTGCAAAGGCCTTCATAGCCGGTACCCTCCACTGCCATAGATGCCAACCGTGGTAGACACCCGATTCTACGCGTGTCCGGGAGGCCCTCTCAACCATGCCTGCTGGATAGAGGGGTCACCGCTGGCTCCTTCACCCCCCCGGAATACCATCATCGTATGAGCCTCCCAAACAAGAAGAATAGGTTTGGCTTCTGGAGAGTCGCATCGTGGATCTATCGATGGACAACCTGAGCCGTCCCGTCTCGGCGGGCCTCCTGATCTCGTTCGCCGCTATCCTCGCGGTTGCCTGCGGCGGATCGACCGGGAGCGCCCCGCCAACGGTCGCCCCCGTGGTCACCGGCACAATGGCGGTGACGATCACCGTGACGCCGGCCGTGACCGCCGACGCGACGGCGTCCCAGCATCCAATCGAGCCGTGCCCAAACCAGAGCGTGTGCGATCTGGGCCACGGGCTGGCCGCAGCACTCAAGGATGGAGATGCAAGCTTCATCCTTAGCCATTGGCAGGGCAAAAACTACACCTGCCCCGGGACACCTGCGCGTGTAGCGGGCCGTTCCCTCTCTGCGACGACGCGCCAGCCGGCGACGTGCGGGTTGGCTACGCATTCGCGGGTTCCACCTCAGGAGGTGCGTTGTCCGAGGCGCAGGTACGATCGGACGTGGGGTCGTCGCCGTCGGCCGGGAGTCCTTGGGCGCTCCGCACCGTGGGCTGTCCGCCCCCGACTCGTGCGGCCCCGTGCGGCGACCGTGCCATCATCGTCCTCAGCACGCAATCGGTCGGCCCTGATGAGTTGTTCGATGTCTCCCAGGTCGACGGGCGGTGGGCCATCACGCTCGAGACAACCGGGCCATTGTTCCAACCGGATCTCGACTCGATCCTGGTGAACGGTGGCCTCGTGGGCACCTCAACGCACGGTTCCGTGCCGGACGACACACGGTTCTACCGTGTCAATTGACGTGGCCGTCGGGGACGCGCTTGCAGGGGCGCTAGCCGTTGTCCTCACGGCGGCGGGATACCTGAAACTGCGCTACAGGCGAGCGTTCGTCGCGTCCGTCTCAACGTGGGGTCTCTCGAAACGCACGTCGCGCGTCCTTACGGGGCTTCCGTTCATTGAACTTGGTACCGCGGCGTTCCTCGTGTCCGGTATCTTCGAGGCACGGGTGGCAGGCCCAGGTCGCCTGTTCGCCAGCGTCCTCTTCCTGTCGTTTGTGGTTGTGCAACTTGCGCTCCTTCGGGCAGCCACACCGGCGAAATGTGGATGCTTCGGCCGCCCCCGTGATGTCTCGTGGCCAACCACGGTCCGGGCGGCGGCGTTTGGGCTGCTCGCCGTCCTCGCCCTTGCACTGTAGGCGTCGGCGCCCCGGCACTGCTCGCCCCAGCCCGCCGCGCCGTCACCCCCTGTCGCCCCTCCCGCCGACGCTGCGCTGCGGGCGCCGCCTCATTCGCGCGCCGGGCACGCCAGCGCTTAGACTAAGTACCCGCACGGATGTTCGTTTGATGACCCCCAC
>DATNET010000501.1:0-2819 GCA_035606745.1 Tepidiformaceae bacterium | reverse complement strand
GAGCACGAGTTCTTTTGCACCCGCTTCCACAAGCCTCCGGGCTTCCTTCACGAGCAAGCCAGCCGGGGCCGAACGCAGCCCGCCCTTGATCCGTGGGATGACGCAAAACGTGCAGGGCGCATCGCAGCCATCGGAGATTTTAAGGTAGGCGCTGGGACCATTGACCTTCACGTTGGATTCGGGGATATCGAATACGGCATCGACATCGACGCTGAGCAAGCGGGCAACGTCCTGCCATTGGCCGACGCCGAAAACGTGGTCGATCGCGGGTGTCTCTTCCTTCACCTGGCGGCCGTAGAGCTGCGTCATGCAGCCGGCGACGATGAACGTCTGTCCGTCGCGTTTGCCCGCGGCGAGCGAACGAACGGCCTCCATGGACTGTTCCTGGCTCTGTTCGATGAAGCCGCAGGTGTTAACGATGATGGCATCGGCATCTTCGGGTTGGACGACCGGGAGCAGTTCGCCACCTGTCAGGAGGCGTTCGAGGTGCTCGCTGTCGACATCGTTCTTCGGGCAGCCGAGGGTGACGAGGTGGTACGTCCTGGGTACTGGCATTAAGAGCCGGTGCTCACAGCGATGTTGACGGTGAGGCCTGTCGAGTACTGTGCCGCCGGTGCCGGGGATTGGCTGAAGACCTGGCCCTTCGGGGCGCTGTTGGAAGCTGGAAGTTGGTTCACTTTAAATCCTGCGGCCGTGATGGCGGCTGTGGCTTTGTCGGCGGTCATGCCGATGACGTTCGGTACTGCGGCAGGCACGCCGGCGGCGATAGTTCCAGCGGGGGCAGTGCCGGTGGCGGCACCGATGGAGGAAGCGCCAGCCGGTGTCCCCACGCCGTTGATGCTCGTTGTCCCGGGCGCGGCAGGGTTGCCGCCTGTATTTACTGTAGCGCTACCGGGCGGATTAGAGGTGCCGCCAAGGCTGGACAGCAGATAGGCGAAGATGAGCACCACCAGCACGATGCAGACGGCGACCACGCCAATGAGCATCGAACGTTGCTGAGCCGCGGGGTCTGTCTTGATGCGGCGGGCGGGCGCGGGCACGCCAATATCGACGCCAATCATGGGCTCCAGCGGACGTTCGGGCGCGGCGCGTTGATTGCGGGCGTTGGGGTCGTCCCTTCGACGTGGGAATTCGTCCTCTTCTTCAGCAGCGTCGGGGCGGCGCCATGCGGGGCGAGATGGGCCGACGGCGCTTGGTGGTTGCTGGCGCTGCGGCGGCTGGTTGCGCTGCGGCGTGCGCTCCGGCGGTTGCTGTGGCCGCGTTTGTTGACTGGATTGTGGCGCCTGCCGTTGCGGAGCGGCAGACTGCGGCCGCCGGTTGCCGCCGATGACTGAGTGCTGAGCCGAGTGCTGGGCCGGGGGCTGGTCGTCGCGGGGAAAGAGGGCGAGCATCTCCGCCGGGTCGAGGCCGAGGTACTGAGAATAGGAGCGCAAAAAGCCGCGCGCATAGACGGGCGCCGGAATGACTTCGAACTGTTCGGATTCGAGAGCCTGAAGGTACCGCCGGGAAATGCGCGTATCGCGTTCTGCGTCTTCGATGGTGAGGCCGCGGGCTTCACGTGCCCGGATCAGCCACGTCCCGAGTTCACTCATGGTCTCCTCTCGGAGGTAGCCGCATGGGGTCGCATTGCAACGTAGCAGATTCGGCCGTAACGGGCAGGCGATGGCCGTTCAACGGCCGGAACCCACCGCGGGCGACGGCTGCGAACGGTTGGTTGTGACCCCGTGGGGCAGTCATATGCTAGTGTTTTGCCATGCGGTTGCGCCTTCGGTTTTTGAGCGTGGCAGTCGCCGTCTTGATGCTGGGCGTGCTCGCAGGCCTCGCCTGCGGTTCGGGGAAGGGTAGCAGCAGCGGGGACGCCACGGCGCCGGCAACGAACGAAGCCGCGGCCGGTACCGCCGATACGGGAGATACCGGCACCGGGACGGCGCTCCAGTTCTATGCGCGATTCCCCGTGCTGTGGCTGGGCCAGACGTTCGGTGACCTGACGCTGACGAGGGGCCAGATCACCGGCACGGTCACCCTGGTCTATGGCGAATGCCCCACGGCGACGAGCAGCCCTGCGCCTTCCACGGCGACGGGGGCCTCACCAGCAGCGTGCAAACCACCAATCCAGATCGACGTGACGCGGCCGGCCGGCGCATCGCCAGCACAGGCGGTCGCTGGTGCGAATGGTCAGCAAGTGCGGACTGTGCGCGGCGTGCAAGCAGTTGGTAACGCGCTCATCTTCAACAGTGGGCTGACGGTCACGATCACGCTGGGAGACGGTGCGCCGTCGCTCGACGATGTCTTCAACGGCCTGGCCCTTGCGAACGCTCAGGCCGTCAATATCCGGCCGATCGGAGCGGGGGAATCGCTGGCGCCAATTAATGCGCCGCCTCCGGCGCCGGCCCAACCAGCAGCTACGGCCACGCCCTGAGCAGCCCGCTCCAGGTGTGAGCTACGAGTGCTCAGCCTGAAACTCCCGGTCCGCGCGTTTGCCGCGATAGACACGCATGTCGATGGCGCGCGTGACCTGCGGCGTTAGCCGGAAGAGCAGCCGCGGTTCTGTTTGCATGTTTGCGAAGAACGCGTCGACGCGTTCAGTGTTGGCGTGGTCGCGGCGGCCGACGTATTTATCGGCGAGCTCCCGCGAAATCGGCCAGATGTCGAATTCAGGCCGTTCGAACGGCTGGCAAACGCCATCGAAGCCGACGTGGCCAGCGACTGGCGCTGTCGCTTCGATGCAAAGCGAGACGCGCGGGTCGTGCAGCAGGTGCTTGCACCAGACACGCGAATACGTCCCGGTCAGCCAGACGGTGCCGTCTTTCCAGAGCCAC
>DATNET010000486.1:0-8497 GCA_035606745.1 Tepidiformaceae bacterium | reverse complement strand
CGGTTTCGTACCCGGACGAAACGCGCACGGCGGTCCTTTCGATCCAGGGGGCCGCGGGCTCAGGGCGTACGACTGCCCTGATGAGGATGGCACTGGACTGCGCCGACTCCGGGCGCGAAGCGATCCTCCTCGCCGCCGATGGCAGCCACGTGGCTGGCCGCGAACAGGTGCATGCCTATGGCGAAGCGATCGGCTTGCCGGTCGTTGACGTGTTCGACCTCCAGCAGATGCGTTCGGCGGTGCTGAAAGCACGACGCGGAGCGTGCTTCTTCATCGATGTCCCGCCCGATGCGTGGCTGGCGCCGGCGCTGCCCGGGATCAGCCAGTCGGCCTACGTGGCGCTTCCCGCGCACTGGCAGTCCGCAGCGCTCACGGCCTCCGTTGCACCCTTGCTCGGGCGTTCGCCCGAGAGTGGCTTCGCCGGCGCGGTGTTGACCTTCACAGACCTTGCTACCGACCTGTCACCGGCGCTTTCCCTCGTCGTCACCGCTTGCCTGGGCGTGGCTTTCTTATCCTCAGGAAGGGATGTTAGCGCCGGTATCGCGCTGGCCGACCCCGCTGTGCTGGCATCAGGGATCTTCACTACTCGTTCACGGGAGTCGACCGATGGGCGGCTTGTTGCAACCGCGTAAGAATCCTTTCATGGCACAAGGACTGCAGCCAGGCGTGATGCTTCGCATGGCCCTGTCGCGGCGTGAAGACGCAGAACTCATGTCGACGACCGTCGAGCATGTGGACGCGGAGCGTATCGAAGTGCTCGTGCCGATGTTGCGCATGCGCGCGCGGCCGCACTCTCCGGGAACACGGGTGCACGCCGCCTACACGTTCAGGCAAAAGACCTGGCAATTCGTGACGGAAGTTGCAGGTCACAGCGCAGACGGCCGCCTCGAATTCCTCACCGCCCCACGAAACATCGAGAGCATCGAACGCCGCCTCGCCTTCCGGCTCGCGACATCGATTCGCCCGGAGACGCTCTACAAGGTCGTCATCGACGAGGAGATGTTGGCCAGCGAAACCGATAACACGCTCAACGGCACGATCGTCGACCTGAGCCAGGGTGGACTCTGCATCAGCTCGCAGGCGCGGCTCATGCCGGGCGAACGGCTTGGGTTGCAAGCGGTCCTCGGCGACTGTGGCGAGATTACCGCGCGCGTGCAGGTGCTCCGCGTAGAGGAGCCACCCTCCGGCAAGATGAACCGCCGCATTCATTGCCAATTCACGGACATCTCGCGCGGCGACCGGGACAAAGTGGCCAAATTTTTGATGAAACGGCAGCTCGAGATGCGCCGGCGAGGACAGCTTTGATGCTTCGTCCCTACACGGTCGCGCGTTACGGCATCTACCTCGCCGCGGCCGTGGCTGTGCTCAGCGTCTGGCTGGGCGAGCGCGCGGGCGCCACGCTCGACTTCACGCTTTTACGCGCGGTCTTCATCTTCGTGATCTTCGTCGCCATCGGTTTTGGCGCGGAAGCGGTGCTGACCTTCAACTTCCAGCCCCGGCCACCGGCGGCCCCGGTGGAGCGTGCCGAGGGCACGACGCCGTCCATCGCGGCGCCCCATTCGGAGCAACGGGCGCACATCGATGACTAACACCATGAGGGAGTACCGCTATGGCTATGGCCAGTGAACTGCGCGCAGGCACCAACGACCGTGACGCGGCGATCAAACAGTACGCGCCCCTGGTGAAGTACGTCGTCGGGCGGCTTGCGATTGGCTTGCCCGCGATCCTCGACTACGAGGACATCCTCAGCTACGGCACCATTGGCCTGATTGAGGCGCTTGACCGCTTCGATGGCTCCAAAGGCGTGAAGTTCGAAACGTACGCTATCAGCCGTATTCGCGGCGCGATCATCGACGCCCTGCGAGCGCTCGACCGGCTGCCGCGCTCCGTCCGCCAAAAAGCCAAGCGGCTCGACATCGTCACCGTCGACCTCACGGCGGCGAACGGTCGCGAACCAACCGACGAAGAAGTCGCAGAGGGCATGGGCATGACGCTCACCCAGTACCACCAGACGCTCGTCGATTGCAGCTGGGTCACGGTTTCGCTCGACGGCCTCCTGGACCGCGACGAGAACAACGAGGGCTCCGGGGCGAGCGATTTGCACGCCGACCCCAACGAAGAGGATTTCACCCAGCGGCTCGAAAAGCGCCAGATGCTCGACGCGCTGACCGGGGCAGTCAAAGGCCTGCCTGAGCGCGAGTGGCTGATCGTCAGCCTGTACTACCGCGACGAAATGACGATGAAGGAGATCGCCCAAATCCTTGAGATCTCAGAATCACGTGTTTGCCAGCTCCACGGGCGCGCGCTGAGCCGTCTGCGGTCGCGCCTCGCGCGGGAACGCAACGCGTGAACCAGCGCGGCGCCTGGACGGGTCCGGACGCAGAGGAGGATTCCCCGTGAACGATGCCATCGCCTTGCTGGCGATTTCTCAGATGGTCTGCCTGGGCGCGATGCTCTACCTCTTTTCGCAAATGCAATCGCTGCGAAAGCAGGCGCCTGTGCGCCGCGTAAAGTCGGCACGTGTGGCGTCCATGCCCCATAGCGTCCAGGTGGCGGCCCGTACGACCACGATGCGCGCCGCCCAGCAGGCGTACGGCAGCGCGGCGCCGAGCGGCCCCGCTCCCCGCGCGCCGGTCCGTGCGTTCGCTGGAGACGCCGCGGCCATCGCAGCTCGTATGACTGACCTTGGCATGGATGTCCCGTCGCTCGCTCGTCGCATGCAGCGCAGCGAAGAAGAGGTGCGCCTTCTGCTGCGGCGCAAGGGGTTGGCCGGCTGATGTTGCGACGCGTTCTGTTCGCGCTTGGGCTGTTGAGCTTCCCGTTCCTGGCCGTAATCGGCCCGGCCGGTGGAGCGCGCGCGAACGGCGTCCCGCAGCTGGTGAAGCTGACCTATCTTGACGGTGTTTCCAACTGGGGCCCACGCGACGCCCAGGGCGTGCTCGAATTTAGCTTCGCCGAAGCGTACGCCCGCGTCGACGTGAAGAGCCTGCCACCCGCTCAGGGCGTCACCTACGAGGGATGGCTCATCGGTGGCGCCGGGCAGCCGCTGCTCGTCGGGACGATTGTCCCTGGCAGCGATGGGGTGGGAGTCCTCGAAACGAAGCTCGCCGGGCTCAGCCGGTACGACTACGACGTGTTCGTCATCGCGGCTCGGACCGCGGATTCGGCGGCAGGCAAGTTACCCTCGACCATCTCAATCGCCGGGCGGTTCACGGTGATCCAGGACATCACGGGGACACCGATTGCTGGCGACATTCAGGCTGGCGCCCGGCCGGCCGAATTGCCGGACACCGGCCAGACGGCCGGCGCGAGCACGCGTGAACGGCTGGGCCGCACGTTCATGGTGGTCGCCGTCGCGGGCGGTGCTGCCATCGTCGGGCTTTCATTCTTGCGCCGGAGGAAGCGTCATGATTAAGGGGCTCTATTCCGCCTACAACGGCATGGATTCCGCGTGGAAGTACCAGGACGTGCTTTCCAACAACATCGCCAACGCCAACACCGCGGGCTTCAAGCGCGAAACGGCGACGCAGGGCTCGTTCCAGGATGCCTTGCTCTCTCAACAGACTCCCGTGCCGGCCCCCATCGCAGCGCGCGTGCAGGCGGTCGTTGGGACGATTGGGACGGGCTCGTTCATCACCGATTTCTCGACGGATTTCACGAGCGGGGCGCCCCAGAACACTGGCAATGAGCTGGACTTCGCGCTCACCAACGGCTTCTTCCAGGTGCAGTCGCCGGATGGCACGGTCTACTCCACGCGGGACGGCCGCTTCGGCCGGGATGCCAACGGCGACCTCGTGACGAGCCAGGGAGACTATGTGCTCGACACGGCCGGTCAGCATGTCAACGTGCCAGCTACGCCGGTAACCGTTGCGGGCGACGGCACGATCGCCGACAGTCAGGGCAACCCCGTCGCCCAGCTGTCCATCCTCGATTTCACCCCCAGTCAGCTGACGCGGGCGGGCGAGGCCTACTTCACGACGTCCGCGCCGGGCCAGCCAGTCGATGGCGGACTGCGGCAGGGCTACATCGAGAACTCGAACACGGACCTCGTGGAAGAGATGACCACGCTGCTCACGGTGGAGCGCGCCTACCAGGCGAACCAGACGATCTTCGCAAAGCTCGATGGGACGCTCGACATCGCCGCCGGCCAGCTCGGCAGATTTGGGAATTAGGCCATGACAACGATTCTCGGCGCCTCTGTCAGCGGGATGATTCAGAACCAGACGGTGATGGATTCGGTTGCGAACAACCTCGCGAACGTCAACACGTTCGCCTTCAAGAAGACGCGTACCCTGGCCGAGGGTGTGCCGGACAATACTGCGGCCGCCGATGGCTCGCGGCTGGGAGTTGCCCAGACCACGACCGACCTCATCTTCAACCCGGCGGCCGTCCAGAGGACCGACGACAACCTTCAATTCTCCATCCAGGACGACACCTTTTTCCCGGTCCAGGATACGGATGGGTCAACGGTCTATACGCGGCTTGGTGATCTCAGCAGCGACGGCGCGGGCAACATTACGGCCATCGGCGGGCGGCTTCTTCAGCCGCCTGTGCAGGTGCCGGCAGGGATGACTTCGCCGGCGATCGACGCCAACGGCGTCATCACCGCGATTGATAGCACCGGTACTGCACAGCCGATCGGCCAGATCACGCTCACGCGCTTCACGAACGCGCAGGGGCTGCAGGCGGTTGGGAGCGGGCTCTATCGGGACACCGTCAACACCGGAGCGACGACGACGGGAACGCCCGGCAGCCCCGGCTTCGCGACGATCATGCCGGGCACGCTCGAAGGTTCGAACGTGGACACGGCGGAGGAGTTCACGAACATGCTCATTGCGCAGCGGGCATACCAGGCCTCGCTGAAATCGTTCACCATCGGCGACGAAATGCTCCAGGTCGCTACCAACCTCACCCACTAGGAGACGCCACATGGCCCGGATCGATGGACTCAACCCCCTTGCAACCAGCCGAACGACGAGCGGCACGGCATCCAGCGGCATCGACCCCAGTGGCGACGAACGCGCCGCGGCAGGTGCGACCGGTGCGGCAGGCCGCCAGGATGTGCTCAGCGTCTCAAACCGCGGGCGGGTCATGGCGGTCGCTGCTGCGGCGGTGGCGCAATCGCGAGACGTTCGTGGGGAAAAGGTGGCGATGCTGAAAGCCGCCATCGGCGATGGCTCGTACAAATCAAACGCCCGGGAGATCGCCGCACGGCTGATGGCCGACGGACTCGGTGGAGCTGAGTGATGCCCGAAAGTCCGGCCACCCTCGTCGAGCGCGTGCTCGAAACGCTGCTCCTGGAAGAGAAAGAACTCGCGGCCCTCGTCGTCCTTGCTGTGGAAGAGCAGACCGCGCTCGTCGCCTCTGACTTTCCCGAAATGACGCGCCTCGGCGAACTCATGCTTGTCCGCGCGGAGGCGATGACGGTGCTCGAACAGCGGCGGGAGTCACTGTTACGCGACCTGGGTGTCGCTGACGCAACACTGGATACGCTGCTGCCGCTTGCCGATGATCTGGGCATCACTGGTTTTGCTGAAGCGCGGCTTCGGCTGGTCGCCAAAGCGGCGGAGTTGCGTGACAACCAGGAACGCAATGCGCGTCTCCTGCTGAGCGCGATGAAGCTGCACGAGAAGTGGGTGAACATGTTCGCCGCAATCGCATCATCAACGTACGGGGCGGACGGGCAGCAGGCGATGCGCGCCGGGCGCCAATTCGTTTCGAAAAGCGCATAGCGAAGAGGCAAACGCCTTCGCTCAATTGAGGACGACACGATGGCCCTCTCCATAGGCCTCAACACCGCGACCAAAGCTCTACGCGCCCAGCAGCTGGTCGTGGATATTGCCTCGCACAACATCGCGAACGCGCAGACGCCCGGCTTCTCTCGCCAGACCGTGGACCTGCGCGCCGACGGCTTCCCGGCTGGCGGCGCAACTTCCCACGATGGGCTGCTCGGCAAGACGGGGTCGGGCGTCAACGCGTCCGATGTTCAGCGTATTCGCGACATCTTTCTCGACTTCCAGGCTCGCCAGGCATCTGGCAACCAGGCTCAATACGACGCTTACGCGACGAACCTCGCGCAGGCCCAGGTGACGTTCAACGACCCCAGCGATTCCGGCACCAGCGCGCTGTTGAGCGGATTCTTCGGCGCCTGGAACGATGTCGTCAACGACCCGGAATCACCGACGGCGCGTGTGGCACTGGTCAACGCCACCAACACGCTCACATCGAACCTCAATCGCTCCGCATCAGACCTCGCGACGTTGCGTTCGAATGTCAACACGCAGGTCGTCGGCCTGGTGGACCAGATCAACTCGAAGGCCACGCAGATCGCGTCGCTGAACCAGCAGATCACGATGGTCGAGGCGAGCGGCGACAAAGCAAACGACCTGCGCGACCAGCGCGACCTCTTGATCGACCAGCTTTCGACGCTTGGGCAGGTAAGCTCGAACGAGGAGCCGAACGGCAGCGTCGATGTCTACTTTGGCGCCCACCAGCTCGTCTTCGGCACCGCGTCCAACCAGGTCCAGGCGGTCAACGATCCAGCGCACGCGGGCATGCAGAAGCTTCGGTTCGTGGGCGACCAGGAAGATGTGACTTCCAACACGGGCCAGCTTGCGGGCTTGCTGTCGGTGCGCGACACCGCCATTCCGGCCGTCCAAAAGAACCTCGACGGGCTCGCCGCGGGCCTGATCAACAGCGTGAACGCCCTCCACGTGCAGGGCACTGATCAGAACGGTAACCCCGGCCAACCATTCTTCACCGGCACGAGTGCCATCGACATCGGCGTGAACGCGAATATCACTGCGGACCCTTCGTTGATAGCTGCGTCCAAGAGCGGTGCGGTTGGCGACGGCGCGAACGCGCTTGCCATCGCGAATCTCGAGTCCGGCGCCGGGATGGCGATCGAGACGGCTGGAACGGGACTCGCCTCCGGCCAGGCACTCTCCGGCACGGCGAACGTCGCGGGTGTGCTGCCGCTTTCGGCGCTGCCGACGGGCGGGTACACGATCGTCGCGAACGGCGCGAACCTGGAGTTGCACAACGCTGCCGGCGCGGTTGTCGGCACTGCCACGCCCGCAAACATCGCGGCGAATACGACCGGCGTACTGACGTTTATGGACGCTTCGACGCCACCGGCCGGCGTCTTGAGCGTGGCGATAAGCGCAGGGTCGGGTGGCTACACCGCCGCCAGTCAGCTCGCCGACCTCACAGCCGCTCCGGCCAACAGCATCACCCTCGGCGCGGGCCCCGATGCTGCGTACAACAGCATGATCAGCCAGCTCGGTTCGCAGGTCGCGCAGGCGCAGGGCTTCCAGTCGGCGAACTCTTTGCTCTCGCAGAATATCGAAGCGCAGCGGCAGAGCGTTTCGGGCGTCAACATCGATGAAGAGGTGACGAACATGACCGCCGCGCAGCACGCCTACCAGGCGGCCGCGAAAGTCATCTCGACCATCGATTCGATGCTGGACACGCTGATCAACAACACCGGTGTGGGCTAATGCTCATGCGCACGCCAGCCAGGCTTAGTGGTAGAGGGTGGAAACAATGACGCTTCGTGTCTCCGCGCAATCGCAAATTACGAACCAGATCTCGTATCTGCAGACAGCCCAGAGCCAGATGGACAAAGTCCAGGAGCAGCTCTCCACGAATCGCAAAATCAACCAGGCGAGCGACGACCCGCAGGGTGCGGCGCTTGCGCTCGGCTATCGCCAACAGATCGCCTTCGAAGCACAGATGCGGCGCAACATCGATGGTGGGGTTTCGTTCCTCAACGCCTCCGACGCTGCCTTGAGCAGCGCGAACGATGCACTCCAGCGCGTGCGCGAGCTGGCGGTCCAGGGTGCCAACGGGACGAATTCCCAGCAGGGCCGCGACGCCATGGGCGTGGAGGTGGACCAACTCCTCCAGGAGATGGTGCAAATTGGCAACAGCAACTTCAACGGCACGTACCTGTTTGCGGGAAACAAAACGGACGCACCGCCGTTCACCACCACCTCTGTAAACGGCCAGATCACGGGGGTCGCCTACGCCGGCGACCAGGGCCAGCGCATCCGTCAGATCTCGCAGCAATCCAGTGCCGCCGTGAACGTCACGGGTACGACCGCATTCGGAGCGACCTTCCAGGACCTCATCGAGCTCCGCGACAACCTCAAGAACAACCCAGACCTCGTTAACGGTTCGCTCTCAAAGATCGACTCGGACCTCAACACGGTACTCACGGCTCGGGCGGACGTTGGCTCCAAAACCAACATGCTCCAGGACGTTTCGGCACGCTCATTGGCGACAGATACCAATCTGCAGGGACTGAAGTCGGGCATCGAAGAGATCGATGTTTCGGAAACGGTCGTGCAACTGACCGCGAAATCGAACCAGCTCCAGGCGGCGCTCGGTGCGATCGGCAAGACGATCAACATGTCGCTGCTGAACTACATCCAGTAAACCTGGCGCCAACGGCCGACGTCCTCGGGCCCGCTGCCATCATGGTTGCGGGCTTCTT
>DATNET010000474.1:0-4363 GCA_035606745.1 Tepidiformaceae bacterium | reverse complement strand
ACAGCCCCATCTCTTTCGCGCGGTGGGCATCCACGCGCTCGCCGATAAGGAGCAGTTCCATCGCGTTCTGCCAGCCGACCTTGCCGGGCATGCGCACCGCCCCCTGGATCGTGGGCACGCCGAGCCGCACTTCCGGGAAGCCAAACTGGGCCTGCTCGCTGGCGATCACGAAATCGCAGGCGGCAACGAGCGTCAGCCCGAAGCCAAGACAGTAGCCGTTTACCGCCGCAATGACGGGCTTCCAGATTTCGATGCCGCTTTCGAGAGAGGTCAGGCTCGGCGTTTCCCAATGCGTTCCGCCGGCCGGTCGCGCACCGCCGCGAAGATCAGCTCCAGCGCTAAAGGCCCGTCCCGCGCCGGTGACGATCGCCACCCAGGCATCCTCGTCGTCGCGGAACGTAACCCATGATGCGTTCAGGTCCTCGCGCAGCTCCTGGTTGATGGCGTTCAGGGCTTCCGGGCGGTTGTAGGTGATGGTGGCGACGTGGCCTTCGCGCGAATAGAGGACGGTTCCGGGCATGGCGAGCCTCCATGAGATTTGTGCGCAGTCTACGCGCGGGTCGCCCCTGCGGGCCCGGCGCCGCCACTAAAGCGTGTCGAAGAACCAGCCGCGGAACCAGCCGTAGAGGAAGTAGGCGAAGGAGATTGGCAAGACGAGGCCGAGGGCCGCGGTCACGAATTGGCTCACCGGGCCGATGTTGAGGCCTAGAGGGGCACCGGCGTCGCGTTCGAACCAGGCGCGGAACGAATCGTTCGCAATGAAAAGCACCAACCAGGCGACGATCCCGCCAACGAGCAGGAACCTCAGCAGTTGAAGAAGGGCGACTCCGCGCGTGCGGTGGCGGATGCGGTCCTGCGTGACTTGCGTGCCGTTGTAGCGGGTCGTCCCGGTCCATGGGTATTCGCCGCCATAGATCGCACGGATGAGGCGCGGGGCCACGAGGTCGTTGTTGCGGAAGTAGCCAAAGTGGTCGCGCAGCAGGTCGTCTTCATTGATCACCGGCCGGCGCTTGAGCTGGCACGGGTCGATCTTCGCCATTGCCAGGACTTCCGCGACGGGCGGGCCGGCAGGTACGAGATCCATGCGGGCGTAGATGTCGAGCCAGTAGAAGCGTGCCTGCAACGCTTCAGGAGTTTCCCCCTTTGGCGCTGCAGAGGCTGCCACGCCAGTGATCGCCGAGGCGAGCGGTTCGCGGCTGAGCCTTCGCGTGAACGGGCTCGTATCGCTCTCACTGGATAGCCAGAAGAGGCGGTTCATGGCACTTCCGCACGTCACCAGCGTGAGCCGCTTGGGTGATTTCGCCGCCGCCTCGGCAACCAGGCCGCCCTCCGCAAGCACGTCGTACGACACACCGCAGCCGGCCGAATGGGCGATGATCGTAATGTCAGCTATCTCCGGGTCTGCGTAGAACGCCACCAGCGGGGCCTGTACTGCGTCGCGAATGTTGCATGCCCACATGCCGTCTTCGACGAAGCGCCAGCTATCGCCCATGACATCGGAGAGAAACGGGTCGAGCTTGTGCAGGAACGCCGTCACCGGGCTCACGATGGCGAGAGTGTTTGACCGCGTGATGCTGGTCATCGAATAGAGCGCGTAGATGAGCGGCGCAAGCAGCACACGCAGCAGGACGATGATCCCGATGAGCAGCGTGACCGGCGCAAGTTCCACCGCGAAGGCGGCGCGCAGCCAGAGGCGTTGCGGATATCCCGAACTCTTGCCGTCGTCGATGCGGTCGTTGGCGAGGTTTCCCCAGAACCCGCGGACGACGCGCCAGGCCTCCTTCGGGCCGAGGAGGAGCATCCACTTCGCCACCGTCTCCGCCGGTGCCGTCGGCAACGAATTAGCCCAAAAGCCTTCGATGAAATCGAACTCATCCGAAGGCGCCAGTTCGCCCGGGCGCGCCACGGTCAGCGCCCCACGGGCGTGGCTCCCTTCGACCGCGAACGTGCGCCCGACCGTGCCTCCGGCGTTTTCGAGGGCATCGGCGATCGCGTTGGCGACGACCGCAAGCTCGTCCCCGGGCACCAGTCCGCTGACCTGCCCATGGACCACGACCACGCCATGCTTGATTGCCATGGCGCATTCTTGATCACCGCATAGGCCGTCGCATGTGACGCCTGTCACGGGACGTGGCGGCTGCTACCTGCCTTCGAACACCGGCGTACGCTTTTCGAGGAACGCCTGCCGCGCCTCTTTGCCATCGTGGCTGCCGAACGATCGGCCGATGCTGCCGAGTTCGAGCCGCAGCTGCGCTTCGAGGTCAATCGTCGTGGTGGCTTTCGCGACGGTTCGCTTCGTGAGCCGCGACGTTATCGGCGAAACCTTCGCGATCTGCTGGCAGTACTCCGCCAGGCGGTCCTCGAAGCGCTCCGCGTCGACCACTTCACCGACGATCCCGAGCCGTAGCGCTTCATCGGCGTCGATCGTGGCGCTTTCAAGGAGGAACCGCATGGTCTTTTCGTAGCCGATGAGCTGGGACAGCGTGAACGTCATGCCGCCATCCGGAGAGCCGCCGATGCGCGGATAGCCGGCGAGAATGCGTTCGCCGCGGGCCATGAGACGGATATCGCACGCAAGGGCGAGCGATAGCCCAGCGCCGACGGCGACGCCGTTGATGCCGCCAATGATCGGCTTGTCGCAATCACGTCGAAAGAGCAGGAGGAATCGGCTCACCCAACCGAGGTCGTCCAGGTACTTGTTCTGTTCGGTCTTGGGGTTGAAGTCGCCTGTGCCACGAAGGTCGAGGCCAGAGCAGAACGCGCCGTCGCGCCCCGTGATGGCGATCACCCAGACGTTGTCATCGACCGCAGCCTCTTCGACGGCGCCGATGATCCCCCAGGCAAGTTCGAGATTGAGGGCGTTCTTCACCTCCGGGCGGTTGAGGCGGATGGTGCGGACGTGGCCGGCGTCCGAGACCTGGATCACTTCGGTCATGTTCGGTGTGCTCCTGTGGATGGCAGTGGAATGCCTGAAGTATAGGGCCACTGCGCTCGACCACGTGGGGAGCGCATGAGCACTGCCCTACAGCGAACGCGTTGCGGCCCGCGCTGCGCGCCGCGTACGATCCGTGGACGAGGTGGTGCGATGTCGACCGATGCCAGTGAGAGCAATCTGGTTGTTCACCAGAACGAACAGAAGTCCCGATTCGAAATCGATGCCGGCGGTAAGGTCGCGGAGCTGGTCTACCGGCTTGAGCCGGGGGTTATCGACTTCCTCCACACAGGCGTGCCGAAGGAGCTCGAAGGGCGTGGCATCGCGGGCAGGCTGGCGGCCGCCGGGCTGGACTACGCCCGCGAACACGGGCTCCGCGTAATCGCGACCTGCCCGTACGTGAAGAGCTACATCGAGCGCCACGCCGAATACCAGGACCTCGTCCGGAGTTAGCCTCCGGCCCGTTACCTGGTGTCGTCCGCGACCAGCTTCTCCCAGCCGGCGATGGTCGCCGGCGGGTTGTTGCCCAGGAACTTGCCGTTCACGACGAACGCCGGCGTGCCGGGAAGATCGAGGTTGTTCGTGATAGCCTCGTCGGCCTGGACAACGTCGAGGGCGGCCTGGCTGCCGAGGCACGTGGTGAACTTCGTCGCGTCCAGCCCAAGGTCGGCAGCGTACTTTTCCAGCCCGGCCTGACCAAAGGCGGCAGTCATGCCGTCGGAGTATTTTTCCGCTGGCATGGCATCGACTCTCGCCTGCTCGATGAACAGCCGCCGCTGATACTCCCAAAACTGTCCCTGCTCGTTCGCGCAGGCGGCCCCAACCATCAGCGGGACCGACGAATCGCGCAGCGGAAAGTAGTGGAACTCGATGCGCGCCTTGCCCGTTTTCACGAGCTGGTCGACCAGCTGCTGTTCGAGTGCCGCGTTGAATTCGAGGCAGTGTGGGCAGGTGAAGTCTTCGAACATCTGGATCGTGACTTTCGCATCGGGGTTGCCGATCGCCGTGCCGTGGAGCAGGTCCTTCGGATAGTCGATTTGCTGCATCTGCGCGATGAGCCGGTCGTACGTCGCGCTGCCGGTGCTGGCGATTTTAGTCGGCGCCGGCCCGGTCGATGCGGTAGCGGCAGCCGTCGCATCCGGCGTCGCGCTGGAGCCACCACTGCTGCACGCCGCAACGAATATAGCCGCGAACAGGCAGAGGCCAATGGCCAGCCACAAGGACCCCCGGCGCCCACTAGTCATCCGTCAAGAACTCGTTGACGAGGCCCATGAAGACGTCAAACTGGTCGTGGTGGACCCAGTGCCCCGCATTCGCGACGCGCTCCGTGCGGTAATTGTGGAACGCGCTCAGGTCCATCGAATTGAAGCGTGCGCCCCAGCTCTCTTCGCCCCAGATGATCAGCACGGGGCAACGAATCTGGTTCCAGAG
>DATNET010000472.1:0-19972 GCA_035606745.1 Tepidiformaceae bacterium | reverse complement strand
GCCGAGGCAACGGTCGCCGCTGCGCTTGCTGCCACCGCCGCCTGGTCCGCGCTGGTTGCGGCTTTGCCTTTCTGGGTGCCGAGGTACGCGATGACACCCGCCGCTACCAGGCATCCGACGAGCACGATCATCCCTCTGTTCACGCCATAGGGATCGGCAAGCTCCTCCCGCCGGCAGTCGTCGCGCCGGTAGCCGCACGGTGGGAAGCCGGTGACGGTCGGGAACAGCCCTCGCACAGCACAGTGCACGGTGCCGGGCAACTAACCGGCTCATTGCTCATTGCTCGTTGCTCATTGCTCATTGCTCATCTCTGCGTAGCCTCGCGGTTGTCATGTCTTCGAACACATCCATCGACCTTGATGACCCCGCCTCGCTCTCCGACCCCGCGGCCTACTTCGGCGCAGCCCGCGAGCGAGGCGAAGTCCAGTGGAGCGACGTTCATCGGGGCTGGATGGTCATCTCGCACGCCGCCGTGGAAGCCGGCTTGCGCGACAACGAGCTGCTGTCGTCCGACCGCCAGGCCGCCTTCGCGCGCGTTGCGGCGGGTCGCTCGGCCGCCTTCCAGCGGGTGACCGAACTGCTCAGCGGGTGGATGAACTTCCGCGACCCGCCGGTTCAGACTCGGCTGCGCGAGCCGGTGCGAGCCGCATTCAGCCCACGCGCCGTCGCCGCATTCGAGCCGGAGATCAGTGCAATCGTGCACGAGGTCACCGATGCGCTGGACCTGGAATCCGCTGACCTCAACCACGACTTCGCGCGTCCGATACCGGCCCTCGTCATCGGCGCAATCCTCGGCGTCCCGCCAGCAGACAGGCACCGTTTCTATGACTGGTCGCACGACCTCGGCCAACTCGTGTTCTCCATCAACCCGAGCGCCGCACCCGAGGAATCGGTCGCCCGGGCCACCGGCGAGTTCATCGACTTCTTCTCGGCAGTGATCGCCCGCGAAAGGCGCGAACCATCGGGCACGCTCCTTTCGGCGATGGTGGCCAACGCCGGAGAAGAGCTGACGCCGCTCGAATTGGTGGGTGCCTGCACGGTGCTGCTCTTCGGCGGCCACGAAACCACCACAACGCTTCTCGTGAATGCGATTGGCATCCTGCTCGAACGGCCGCCACTCCTTGCCTGGCTGCGCGCCCATCCCGAAGCCGACTCGAAAGCAGTTGAGGAGTTCCTACGGGTGCAGGGCCCGGCACGCGCTATCCCCCGGAAAATCATGGCCGACCACGAACGCGCCGGCCAGCAACTCCGCGCCGGCCAGAACATCTTCCTCTGCGTCGCAGCCGCGAACCACGACCAATCCGTATTCCCAGAGCCGTCTGCTATCGACTTGCTGCGAGACCCAAACCCGCATCTTGGCTTCGGTTGGGGCGTGCACTATTGCCTCGGAGCCACGCTGGCCCGACTCGAAGCGCGCATCGCCCTGCGAACGCTGCTCGACCGGTTCCCTGCCATGGCACCGATCGGGGCGATCCCGGGCCCGCGCGCAAGTGCTCTCGGCTACGGCCGCAGGCCACTGCGCGCGCGGCTGGGCCCACCACAAACCGCTGATCCGTAGCTACGGCCCGCGCCACCGCCTCAGCGCGAACAGAGGCCCCTCGTCTGAGGGGCCTCTGTTTGAATGCTCGAGGTTGGCGTCTTAGCGCTTGGTGAACTGCGGGGCCTTGCGGGCGCGTTTGAGCCCCGCCTTCTTGCGTTCCTTCATGCGCGAGTCCCGCGTGAGCAGGTTTTCACCGCGCTTCAGGGACGGCTTGAGCGATTCATCCGAGGCGACCAGCGCGCGCGCGATGCCCATCTGGATGGCGCCAGACCAGCCCGTGATGCCACCGCCTTCGCACTTGATCTGGGCGCTGAACTTACCCGATGCGTTGATCCGGCGTAGGGCGGAGGTCACTTCGGCGCGGTGGATGTCACGCGAGAAGATCTCTTCCATCGGCTTGCCGTTGATCACAATCGCGCCGTTGCCCGGATAGAGCCGCACGCGGGCGACGGCCGTCTTGCGGCGTCCTGTGCCGTAAAAGTATTGCTGATCTGCCATCTGTCTACTCCTCCGTCTTCGCCGGCGTCCGGCGTCGGGCTGGCTTCTTTTCGGCTGGCGTTTCGCCGTCCGCAGGCTCCGCTTTCGCGGTGGTCGCCTTAGGACGGGTGGCGCGGGCGCGCTTCGGAGCCGCCGAGTCGGAGGCATCTCCGTCCGTTTCCGCGCCGACCTTGGCGTCGACATCAGGAGCCTCAGCCACCGGTGTACCCTCGATTTCGGCAAGCGCAGAAGAAGCCCCGACCGGCTGGTCGGCGGCGGTATCGGGCGTATCAGCAGCAGCCGCCTTGGGCGTCTCAGCAGCCACCTTGGGCGTTTTGCCCCGCGCGGACTTCGGCTTCGCGGCAGCTTCCGCCGCCCGCGCAGCGATGAGCGATTCCTCAATCATGCGCCGCGTGATGGGTTCGTGGGGTGCCTCCGGGACGCTGAGCTTGCGCAGCCGTGGCGGAGCCTTGAGCGTTGCTTCGGCGTTGCCCTTCTGGGCCTCTACTCGCGCTTCCCTGGCGCGCTCAGAGCCGGTGATCTGCGATTGATGCGGGTGGTGCGAGCCCTTGTACACCTTCAGGTGCTTGAAGATCGCTTCACCGAGCGAGCCACCCGGCAGCATGCCCCAAACGGCCTTCTCCAGCACCCGCTCCGGGTGCTTCGAAAGCTGCTGCTCGTAGGTGCGAGTCCGCAGGCCGCCCGGATATCCGGAGTGCGTGTAGTACTTAATTTGCTCGGACTTTCGGCCCGTAACCTTCACTTCGGCGGCGTTGATGATGATCACGAAATCGCCGTCGTCGAGATGTGGCTCGTACGTCGGCTTGTGCTTGCCTCGAAGCAACGTGGCTGCCTCGGTGGCCACGCGGCCCAACGGCCGCCCGGCAGCATCGATGACATGCCAGTCCTTGTAAATCTCTGACGCCTTGATGCGGACAGTCGTATTCATAGCTGGTATCCCTCGTCGTACCACACGCGTTGGAGACAAAGCCCCTGCGCTGGAGCCGTCGGCCCGATAGCGCCTGGTTCTGCCTGCCGCAGCAAGCGGACGAATTCCTCTACTTCCTGGCCGCCGCGCCCTATCCGCACCAGGGCACCGGCGAGGCGGCGCACCATTTGCGGCAGAAACGCATCTGCCTCGATGTCGAACAGGAGCTCCGTGCCTGAGCACGTCCATCCCGCTTTGAAGACGTTCCGGACCGAAGTCCTGCCCTCTTCAAGATGCCCGGAACAGGCAATGAAGTCCTGTCTCCCGGCCAGCGCCATGGCGGCCTCCTGCATCGTTGGCACGTCGAGGTCTCCCTCGACCCGCCAGCTCTGGTGGCGGCGCAACGGGTCGCGCGCCTCGCCACAGGTGACCGTGTAGCGATACCAGCGCCGCCGCGCCCATCGTCTCGGGTCGAACCCTGCAACGACTTCGCGGACGCCACGGACTGCTACGTCCTCCGGCAGGTGTGCATTAAGCGCCCGCCTGACGGTGTCCGCCCCATGCCGCGTCTCCGCGGAAAAGGCGGCAACCTGGCCGATGGCATGGACGCCAGAATCCGTGCGTCCTGCCAACTCAACGCGGGCTGGAACTCCAAAGAGCGCCTGCACCGCGGTTTCCAGTTCCTGTTGGACGGTCCGGCCATTCGGTTGCACCTGCGAACCAACGAAATCCGTACCGTCGTAACTAACCATTGCCGCAAACCGTTTCGCGGCTGACTCCGAACCCGACAAGCGGATTACTCCTCGCCTCTAGCCTCTTCCTCGTCTGCCGTGTCGGTGGCAGGGTGGACTTCGGCTTCGGGTGGTTGTTCGTCGACAGGCTCCGCTTCGCCAGCCCGTTCCGTCTCCACGATGTCGGTAGTTTCGGGCGACGCCTCAGCATCGACATCGTCGCTTGCGAGTTGTCCGCCGCTGGGCTCTGGCTCGGCAGCCACTTCAGGCTCGGCAACGGTTGTCGTTGCCGAGCGAGTGCTGGCCGGAGAAGGCGTGGCGGTCGGGGAGGCCGTCACGCGTTGCGGCCGGGGAGTCGCCGGGACATCAACGTAGTCAACAAGTTCGATCACGGCCATCTTGGCGCCGTCGCCCTTGCGGGGCTCGAGCCCGGTGATGCGAAGGTAGCCACCCGGCCGGTTCGCCATGCGTGGGGCGATATCATCAAAGACTTTCTTAGCGACGCGAGGGTCGTAAAGGAAGCTCAACGCCTGCCGGCGCGCGTGGAGGTCGCCTCGGCGGCCGAGGGTGATGATCTTCTCGGCCATTGGGCGAATCTCTTTTGCCTTGGCCTCGGTCGTCGTGATGCGCTCATAGCGCAGCAGGTCGGTGACGAGGTTGCGGTAGAGCGCAACGCGATGGCTGGTTTCGCGGCCAAGGTGGCGGCCGGACAGGCGGTGTCGCATGACTAATCCTCTTCGTCGGCGCCGATAAGGTCATCGGCGCTGCCATCTTTGAGGAGGGCTTCCTTGAGCGCCTTGCCAAGGGCACTCAGGTTCTCCTCTTCATCTTCGTCTTCGATCATCACGGCGCTGGTGCGGCTCGGTGCAGGGCGCCGTGCACCGGGGCGCGACACAGGGCTGGAGCCCTTCGGCGAATCAGCGAGCGGCACAAGGCCCTCAGCGTTGCCATCAACGTAGCCGAGTTCGATGAGACGGTCCCGGAGCTCGTCGTAGGACTTGCGTCCGAAATTCCGCAACCCGAGGAGCTCGTCTTCCGACTTTTCGAGCACCTGGCCGACGGTCATAAGACCGCTGCGCTTGAGGCAGTTGTATGCTCGCACGCTGAGCTGAAGGTCCTCGATGGGCGTGTTGTACCGATCCGGCGGCATCAGCATCCCGACGCCCGTCATCGGCCCGGAGCTGCTTCCGGAGATACCAATCGGAGCCACAGGACGGCCCATGGCGCTGAAGAGCGAAAACTGGTCCATGAGGATGTCGGCACTCTGTCCAACCGCGTCGACCGCACCAATGGTGCCATCGGTCCATACTTCCAACACGAGCCGGTCATACGTCGTCGCCTGGCCAACGCGGGTCTTTTCGACCTTGTAGTTGACCTTGCGAATCGGTGTAAAGACCGCATCGACCGGGATCATCCCGAGCGGGAAGCCTTCCACGCTGCCTGCCGGCACGTAGCCCTTGCCAAGCTGCGCGTGCATCTCGACGTTCAACCGAGCCGTGGCGTTGTCGAGCGTCGCGAGATGAAGTTCGGGGTTAGCGATTTCGAAATCGGCCGGCACCTGGATATCGCCAGCCGTGACCTCACCTGGGCCCTGAATTTCCAACGAGAGCGTGCCGCTGCGGTTGCTGAGGGCGCGAAGGCGCACTTCCTTCAAATTGAGAAGGAAGTCGGTCGTATCTTCCTGCATTCCCGCAATCGTAGAAAACTCGTGCTCGACTGAATCGATCCGCACCGACGTTATGGCAGCTCCTTCCAGCGAACTGAGGAGGACGCGGCGGAGGGCGTTGCCGAGGGTAATGCCGTAGCCGGGCTCAAGCGGCTCAGCGACCAGCCGAGCGTAGCGCTCCGTCTCTTCTTCGACGGCGAGCTGGGGGACGACTTCTTCGATCGTCTGCCCGATCAACTCCAGGGAATCCATCATAAGTAGTGTGCCTCACAAATCTGGTCCGAAACGCGGACTAACGCGAGTAAAATTCGATGATGACGTTTTCGTTGAACAGGTGAGTCTCGCCGTGCGCCACCGTGGGGACGGCACTCATGCGGCCAGACATGCCGGCAGCATCGAGCGTCAGCCACGAGGGCGGGTTCTTCGACTTAATCATTTCCTGCGTGATTTTGTAGTATTCGCTGCGGATGCCGCGCGGGGTGAAGCCCACGGCGTCCCCTTCCGCCAGATGCGCCGATGGGACATCGAGCTTGCGGCCGTTCACAGTGATGATGCCGTGCCGAACGATCTGGCGAGCCTGGTTGCGGGATTCAGCGAAGCCGAGGCGATACACAATGTTATCGAGCCGGGTTTCGAGCAGCCGCACAAGGTTCTCGCCGGAAACGCCTGGGCGGCGCACAGCTTCCTTGTAGTAACGGACGAACTGCTTCTCGAGGATGCCGTATGTCACGCGGGCGCGCTGCTTTTCGCGCAACTGGAGGCCGCGGTCACTAATCTTGCGGCGCCGAGCCGGACGCGGCCCCGGCGGGTTGGGCCGGCGATCGTAACTGCACTTGGGAGTGAAGCAACGCTCGCCCTTGAGAAAGAGCTTTTCGCCATGACGGCGGCAAAGGCGGCAAACTGGACCGGTATAACGTGCCATAGTGTGGTGCTTCTACTCCTAAACGCGCCGGCGCTTTGGCGCGCGGCAGCCGTTGTGGGGGATGGGGGTGACGTCGCGAATCGCCGTTACCGTGAGCCCTGAGGACTGGAGCGACCGAATGGCGGCCTCCCGGCCGCTCCCGGCGCCACGCACATAGACTTCAACCATTTGAAGGCCGTGCTCCATCGCCCGACGCGCGGCATTTTCCCCGGCAAGCTGCGCGGCGAAAGGCGTGCCTTTGCGCGAGCCTTTGAAGCCGGAGGCGCCAGCGCTCGCCCAGGAGATGACGTTTCCGTTGGGATCCGTCAGCGTCACCAGCGTGTTGTTGAACGTGCTCTTGATGAACGCCTTCCCCCGTGGGACAGATTTCCGTTCCCGGCGTTTTACGCGGCGAGTCTTTTCGCCAGCACCCTTTTTTGCATCGGCCATGGTTCGTTAGCCCTCTTACTTCTTTCCTGCACGGCGCTTGCCGGCCACGGTCTTGCGGGCGCCTCGCTTCTGGCGGGCATTCGTCCGCGTTCGCTGGCCATGGACTGGCAAGTTGCGCCGGTGACGCTGCCCGCGATAACAATTGATTTCGACGAGCCGGCCGATGTTCTGGCGAACTTCTCGGCGCAGGTCTCCCTCGACGATGTAGTGCTTATCGATGAAGTCGCGGATCCGGATGACATCGTCGTCGGTGAGCTCACGTGCGCGCTTGTCCGGGTTGATCGCCGTATCCGCGAGGATCGCCTTCGAACGCGTGAGCCCGATGCCGAAAATGTACGTGAGCGCAACTTCGACGCGCTTGTCGTTAGGAATGTCGACGCCGGAAATTCTTGCCATGTGTTATCCCTGCCGCTGCTTATGCTTTGGATTTTCGCAGATGACCATTACGCGACCGTGCCGGCGGATAACCTTGCACTTGTCGCAACGTGGCTTGACGGATGCTCGGACCTTCATGATTCTCCTGAATACGGCACTGGCGCCGTCGACTGATGGACTGGAAGCGTGCGCTTGAGCCCGGGTGAAAACCCAGTTCGCACGTTCGACTTACTTGAAACGGTAGGTGATTCGCCCCCGGGCGAGGTCGTAAGGCGAAAGCTCCACCAGCACGCGGTCACCAGGAAGGAGCTTCACGAAGCCCATGCGGATCGTCGCGCCGACGTGAGCGAGCACCTCGTGCCCGTCCGCCAACTCCACCGCGAACAGTGCGTTCGGCAGCGGATTCGTGACGACCCCTTCGACTTCAATCGGACCCCTCCCGGCCATATACCCTTCTTTCGCGCTTTCGCGCAGATACCTAAGCGAGTGTCAGCACTTCTGCTTCTTGACCCTCGCGAATTGCTATTGTGTGCTCGAAATGACAGCATAAGCTACCGTCTTTCGTGCTAACTGTCCACCCGTCGGCCCCTTCTTCCACGTCTGGGCTGCCTAACGAAACCATCGGCTCGAGCGCGAGCACGAGTCCGGCCCGTAGCGGCACGCCCTTGGCACGCTGCCTGAAGTTTTCCACGTGCGGCTCTTCGTGCATCGCCCGGCCAACGCCATGCCCGCCATAACCTTTGATGATCCCATAACCGTGCGGACGAATTGTGTCTTCGATTGCCCCACGAATGTCGTTGAGCACTTTGCCCGATCGGGCGGCCCGGATGCCTGCCCAGAGCGAGTCCTCCGTCACACGCATGAGCTGGCGGGCCGCCTCGCTGATCTGGCCGACGCCGACGGTGATCGCGGCATCCCCCACATACCCCTTGTATGTTGCCCCAAGGTCGAACGTGACGATGTCGCCTTCCTTAAGCTTACGGTCTTTCGGGATGCCATGGACAAGCTGGTCGTTGATGCTGATGCAGATGTTCGACGGGTACGGCTTGTACCGCGGGTTCGGGACGTAGTTCCGGAACGTCTCCCTGGCGCCCACGCGGCGAAACTCATCGCTCACGAACTGCTCAATTTCAAGCAAGTTGAGCCCGGGCTGTACCATCGCCCGAATCTGTTCGAGTGTCTGGCCAACGATGCGGCCAGCCTCGCGCATGATTGCGATCTCATCCCGGGATTTCAACTTCACCGTCATGGTTAGCGAATCGCCTCCAGCAGAGACGCCGTAACGTCGTCCAGCGAACGCGCCCCGTCGATTTCGCGCAGCACCCCAGCTTCGCGATAGTGCTCGATGAGCTCGGCCGGTGGCTTCTGCTTCTGCAGGCGCGTTGCCACCACCTCAGGGCGATCGTCCTCCCGCTGATACAGCTCGCCGCCACACTTGTCGCAGACCCCGGCCTTCGCCGGCGGGTCGTTCCGTTCGTGGTAGAGCGTGCCACAGTTGCGGCAAATCCATCGTCCGCCGAGGCGTGAAATCAGTTCGTCGTCCGGCACGAAGATGTAGAGCGCGCGGTCGATCTTTGCCCCACGGCCACCGAGTGCGTCGTCCAGCGCTGCGGCCTGCACTACGTTGCGGGGAAAGCCATCAAACATCGCCCCAGCTTCCGCATCGGGTCGCGCGATGCGCTCCAGGAGCATGCGAATGGTGACCTCGTCAGGGACGAGCTCGCCTTTCGTCATGTACGTATTTGCGAGCTTGCCAAGCTCGGTCGCGTTCTTGACGTTCTCACGGAACATATCGCCAGTCGAGATATGCAGGAGATGTGTTGCGGCGGCCAGGCGCTGGGCCTGGGTGCCTTTGCCGGCGCCGGGTGGGCCAAGAAGGACGATGAACACTTAGCGAATGAACCCTTCGTAGTTTCGCATCAGGAGCTGCGCTTCGAGCTGCTTCATCGTGTCGAGCACCACCGCGACGACAATCAGAAAGCCAGTGCTCGAAATCGTGAGCGCCCGGACGTTCGTGGCAAAGCCGATGAAGAATGGCAGGATGGCGACAAAACCGAGAAAGAAGGCGCCCGCCCATGTAATGCGGGTGACCACCCGCATGAGATAGGCCTCAGTGGGTGGTCCAGGCCGAATCCCCGGGATGAAGGCGCCCTGCCGCTGCAGGTTCTTCGCCATCTGCTGCTGTTGGTACTGCACCATTGTATAGAAGAACGTAAAAACGACCACCAGCACAAACAGAATGACCCAGTACCAGCCGGTCCCCGTACCCCCACGCCCTCCCTGGAACTGGTTCACCATGAACTTCGCGACCGACGAAACCCAACCGCCCGAACCGATGAAATAGGACGCGATCGTGGGCGGAAGGATCATGATCGAAAACGCGAAAATGAGCGGGATCATCCCTGCCATGTTGACGCGCAACGGGATATGGCTCTCCCCTTGTTGCCGGTACATCCGCCCGCCTCTAAACGAGGACCGGGCATACTGCACGGGCACTCGCCGCGTCGCCTCCTGGAAATACACCACGAGGTAAACCAGCCCGATGGCGAAAACGCCGATCGAGAGCACCCCAATGATCGTCTCCGTCGAGATATTTGGAATGAGCCCCGGAAGACGGGCGACGATGCCGCCGAAAATGATGATTGAGACGCCGTTGCCAATCCCGTGCTCATCGATCAGCTCGCCGAGCCAGACGAGGAACATGCTCCCCGCTGTAAGCGTTAGCAGCGTGGCAAACGTCGCCAGGATGTCGTTCTGGAACCCAAAGCCCTTCACCACCTCCGCACCCTGGCTGTTGATGAAGAGGATCTGCCCGTATCCCTGCACGATCGCGAGCGGGATCGTGAGCCAGTGCGTGTACATCTGAATGCGCCGCTGGCCCTGCTCGCCCTCATCCGAAAGTGCGCGCAACGACGGCACGAGTGGCGTCAGGATCTGGACGATGATCTGGGCGGTGATGAACGGATAAACACCCAGCGCCGCGATGCTCAGGTTTTGTAGCGCGCCACCCGAGAAAATGCTCAGGAAGTCGAGGATCGCGTTCCCCGAAAAAGCGCTTTCGAGCGCCGCCCGATCCACATTGGGGATCGGCACGTGCGCCACGAAGCGGAAGATGACGAGCATCGCCAGGGTGAAAAGCAACTTCTTCCGCACGTCGGTCTGTCGGAAGGAGTCCACCATCGCCTGAAGGAGACGGGGCCTCGAGGCCGGCTGCGTGGTCATGCTTTAGTTTTCCTCTGCTGTCTCGGCATCGGCTCCGATGAGTGTGGCGGTCCCGCCTGCAGCTTCGATCTTGCTTTTCGCGCTTTCACTAAAGCGATGCGCGGAGATGTTGAGTGCCGTTTTCAGTTCGCCGTTGCCCAGCACCTTCACCGGCTGGTGCAGGTGCTTCAGGATGCCCAGCGCGACGAGTCCTTCCGGCGTAACCGAGGACCCGGCCGGGAAGCGGTCCAGCGCCGCGAGGTTGATCGGCTGATATTCGACGCGCCACTTGTTGTTGAAGCCGCGCAGGCTGTGGAATCGTCGCGACGACGGAAACTGGCCGCCTTCGAACGAGTCGTATGGCAAATTCTTGCCGCTGCGCGACTTCTGCCCCTTAAGGCCCTTGCCGGCATACGTTCCCGTGCCACTGCCGTTCCCACGGCCGATGCGCTTTTTGGAATGCGTTGCGCCGCGGTCCGGACGGAGCTCCTGTGCCCCGATGCTCATTCGGAATCTCCTTCGCGCACGTCGACGAGGTGGCACACTTTATGCACCATCCCTCGATGTGCCGGCGTGTCTTCCATGCGCACCGTCTGATGCAGCCGTCGCAGGCCGAGCCGCCGGATCGTGTCTTTTTGGTCCTGGTTGTAGCCGATGGCACTTTTGCGCCAGGTCACCTCGAATGTCGCCATTAGGATTCTCCTCGTTGGATGGCGAGGCGCCGCGCCTTCGCACCCTCTGGCTCGCGCAGCGAACTGAGGCCCTCAATGGTGGCCCGGGCGACGTTGATAGGGTTCCGGCTGCCAAGCGATTTCGCCAGTACGTCCGTAACGCCGGCCGATTCCATAATCGCTCGCACTGCGCCGCCAGCGATGACGCCGGTCCCGAGGCTCGCGGGCTTCAGCATCACGCGCGCCGCGCTGTAATGCGCCAGCAGTGGGTGCGTGATGGTCGTGCCCTTCATCGGCACGCGGATCATCTGCTTGCGGGCCAGTGTCGCGCCCTTACGGATCGCTTCTGGGACTTCATTGGCCTTGCCCAGTCCGATGCCGACGCTGCCATTGCCATCGCCCACGACGATGAGTGCGCTGAAGCTGAAGCGCCGCCCACCCTTGACCACCTTGGCCACGCGGTTGATGTAGATGACCTTTTCAGTCAGCTCGTCCTGGGAATCCCGGTCGTACCGATTTTCAGCCATCTAGAACCCCAATCCTGCTTCGCGAGCGGCCGCCGCGAGTGCTTCGACACGGCCGTGGTACTTGTACCCGCCGCGGTCGAAGACGACGAGTTCAATCCCGTTCGCTTTCGCACGCTCGGCCACAGCTTTGCCAACCACGGTTGCACGCTCGGTCTTCGACTTGCCGGCGATCTCCGCGGCAAGGTCCTTGTCCGTGTCGCTGGCGGCTGCCAGCGTCCGGCCGGCCACGTCGTCGATAACCTGCGCGTAAATATGGCTGCTGCTGCGAAAGACGTTCAGCCGCGGCCGAGTTTCGGTGCCGGAGACAGTGCGCCGTACGCGAGTGTGGCGGCGTTGCCGGGCAAGCGTGCTGGTTGCTTTGCTCATTACTTGCCTACCTTCCCGGCCTTGCCAGCCTTGCGCCGGACGCGTTCACCGGCGTACCGGATGCCTTTGCCCTTGTACGGCTCGGGCGGACGCAGCTTGCGGATATTCGCTGCCACCTGGCCGACGCGTTCTTTGTCGATACCCTGTACATGCACGCGAGGGCCTTCGATTTGGAAAGCGATGCCGTCCGGTGGTGCGACGATGACGGGGTGCGAGAAGCCCAGTGCCAGCTGCAGATTCGAGCCCTGCAGCTGCGCGCGATATCCCACGCCCTGGACTTCGAGCGATTTTGTGAATCCCGTGGTCACGCCGACGACCATGTTGCTCAACAACGTGCGCGAAAGCCCGTGAAGGGCCCGCACCTTGCCTTCGTCGTTCGGTCGTTTGACGAGGAGGTTGTCCTCTTCGCGTTCGATCGAGATCACCGCCGGGAATTGGCGGCTCAGTTCGCCCTTGGGGCCCTTCACGATGACGCTGTTGTCATCGCCAATGGTCACCTGGACGTTTCCGGGCACAGCGATAGGTTGACGGCCGATTCGCGACATCTTGCTGCTCCCCTACCAGACGTAGCAGAGGACTTCGCCGCCAACTTCCTGGCGACGGGCCTCCTGCCCCGACATGATGCCTTTCGGCGTTGAAAGGATGGCGATGCCGAGCCCGCCGTACACCCGCGGGATTTCGCGGCGCTGTACGTAGACGCGAAGCCCCGGCTTACTCACCCTCTGGAGCCCCGTGAGCACGGGCTGCTTGCGCGTCCCGTAGCTCAGGTCCACCTTCAGGTTCGGCTGTGGGCGGCCGTCTTCGGCGACGACGCTGTAATCGCGGATGAAGCCCTCATCCTTGAGGACCTGGGCGATGGCCACCTTCATCCTCGAAGCCGGGATAAGCACGACGTCGTGACGCGACGACGCGGCATTCCGGATGCGTGTGAGCATGTCGGCGATTGGGTCAGTTACACTCATTCTTCTTCCCCTCTGGCGTTTGCGTATGCACTTACCAGCTGGATTTGGTTACACCGGGCAAAAGCCCACGATGGGCGTGTTCGCGGAAACAGATGCGGCACATGGCAAAGCGTCGAATGTACGCCTTGGGCCGCCCGCAAATGCGACAGCGATTGTGTTGACGCGCCGGATACTTCGGCGGCCGCTTCGACTTTTCGATGAGAGCCTTCTTCGCCAATGCGCGTCTCCTACTTCTTTGCGAAGGGCAGGCCCATGAGCTCGAGGAGCTTATGACCTTCTTCGTCTGTCTTAGCCGTCGTCACGATCGTCACCTGCATCCCCCGGACCTTATCAACCTTGTCGTAGTCGATTTCGGGGAAGATGAGCTGTTCACGGATGCCGAGGCTGTAATTGCCCCTGCCATCAAAAGCGTTTGGGTTCAGCCCCTGGAAATCACGAATGCGAGGCAGCGCAGCCGCGACAAGGCGGTCCAGGAATTCGTACATGCGCACGCCGCGAAGCGTCGTGGCAACTCCGATTGGGTTCCCTTCACGCAAACGAAAGTTTGCAATGGAGCGGCGCGCCCGCGTAATCACGGGCTTCTGGCCGGTGATCGCGGAAACATCTTCCACCGCTTTATCGAGGGCGTTCGCGTCGGTCAGCGCTTCGCCAAGACCGATATTCACAACGATCTTTGTCAGGCGCGGAATCTGCATGACGTTGCCGTACTTGTACTGCTCGCGCAGCGCCGAAGACACTTCGGAATCGTACTTTTCACGCATACGAGGGACGACGGTGGCTGTCGCTGTCATTCGATGTCCTCCCCACTCTTCTTGCCAACGCGGACCAGTGAGCCGTCTTCGCGGCGGCGGAACGTCACCCTCGTCGGTTGGTCGTTGTTCGGGTCGATCAGCATCACGTTGCTGATATGGATAGGTGCTTCGCGCTGGATGATCGCCGACGCCTGCGCCTGGCTCTTTGCGCGCTGATGCTTCTTGACGATGTTCACACCTTCGACGAGGACTCGGTCGTGCTTCGTCACGATGGCGCGCACCGTGCCACGCTTGCCGCGGTCCTTGCCGGCGATCACGACCACGCGGTCGCCCCGTTTGATCTTCGCGGGCACTAGAGCACCTCCGGCGCGAGCGAGACGATCTTCATGAAGTTGCGGTCGCGCAGTTCGCGGGCGACTGGCCCAAAGATGCGTGTCCCGCGGGGATTCTCGCCGTCGTTGCCCAGCAGGACCGCAGCGTTTTCATCGAACCGAATGTACGAACCGTCGGCCCGGCCATATTCCTTGGTGACGCGCACGACGACCGCTTTGACCACGTCGCCCTTTTTGACCGCGGCGTTAGGCTGCGCGACCTTTACGCTCGCGACGATAATGTCGCCCGGGCGCGCGTAGCGGCGACGGCTGCCGCCGAGCACCCGAATGCACAGCAGCTGTCGCGCGCCGGAATTGTCGGCCACCTTGAGGCGGGTTTCCTGCTGGATCACTCCTGCACCTCCGACTTCGGCGCGGCCTGAGTGGTTTGCTCGATGTCCCGGCCGATAACGTCCGGATGCACTTCCGCGACGTCGCCGCGCGTAAGAATTTCGATCACCCGCCAGCGCTTGTCGCGCGACATCGGCCGGCATTCGGCGATACGGACGAGGTCGCCGAGGTTACAACTGTTGTCGTCGTCGTGTGCCTTATAGCGTTCGGTCACGGACATGACCTTGTGGTAGAGACGGTGCTTCTTTTTGCGTTCCACCGAAACCACAACGGTCCGTTCCATTTTGTTGCTCACAACGGTGCCCTGGATGACGCGCTGTACGCCCATGGTTACTCCTCCACCGGCAGGCCGGCGAGCTGACGTTCGCGTTTCACCGTGCGCAGCCGCGCGATTTTACGCCTGGCATTGCGCAATTCCCGGTAGTTTTCCAACTGCCGGCTCGCGTGCTGAAAGCGCAGCGTGAACATCGCCCGGTAGGCTTCGTTGATTTCATGGTCGAGGCGCGCGTCGTCAAGGCGACGCACGATTTCGGCTTTTTCCCTGGCCATCGGTTAGACCACCGTTTCTTCGCGCACCACGATTTTCGTGGGCACGGGCAATTTGTGTGCGGCAAGGCGAAGCGCCTCGCGGGCGACTGGCTCCGGCACGCCGGCAATTTCGAACATGATGCGGTTGGGCTTGACGACCGCTACCCACTTGTCGGGTGCACCCTTGCCCGAACCCATCCGCGTCTCCGCCGGCTTAGCCGTCACCGGCTTGTCGGGGAAGATCCGGATCCAGACCTTGCCGCCGCGCTTCATTTCGTGCGTCATCGCGCGGCGGGCGCTTTCGATGTGGCGGGAATCGATCCACGCCGCACCCTGCGCCTGCAGGCCATATTCGCCGAACGCCACGAAGTTGCCCGTCAGGGCCTCCCCACTGCGCCGGCCACGATGCTGCTTGCGGTGTTTTACCCTTCGTGGTTGAAGCATCAGTCGCCCTCGTTTCCGCCGCGCTGGACTGCTTGCTGCTGCTCCATCGTGATCGCGGTGTGTGCCGGCCCGCCGGCAACGGCCGCCTCCGCCTCTGGTGCTTCGGCTGCAGGACGAGCGACCGGGGCGACTGGCTCCGGCACCTCAATCTCTACGATGCCGCGGTCCGCGCTGATCCCACGTTCGGGCAAGATGTCGCCCTTGTAGATCCAGCACTTCACACCAATCCGCCCGAACGTCGTATGCGCCTCCGCAAGGCCGTAGTCGATGTTCGCTCGGAGTGTGTGGCGCGGGACCCGGCCCTGGGTGTCGGACTCCCGCCGGGACATTTCGGCCCCACCGAGACGTCCGGCAACAGCCACGCGCACGCCGAGCGCACCCCGCTGCATCGTCCGCTGCACAGCCTGCTTGACGGCGCGGCGAAAAGCGACGCGGCGCTCCAGCTGGTCGGCCACGGAACGAGCGACCAGGTAGGCATCGAGTTCCGGTGTGCGGATCTCCTGGATGTTCACGCGCACTCGGCCGCCGCTGAAGCGTTCGAGCGTGTTGCGAAGCTCTTCCACCTTCGTGCCGCCGCGGCCAATGACGATACCCGGCTTGGCCGTATGGATGGTGATCGTCACGAGATTCGCGTTGCGGTCGATTTCGACGTGGCTAATGGCCGCATCGGGCAGTTCCGTGAGCACGAAACGCCGCAGTTCAAGGTCCTGGTGGAGGCGGGTCGTGTAATCCTTCTCCGCGAACCACTTGGATTCCCAATCGTAAATGATGCCAAGACGGAAGCCGTGCGGGTTGACCTTCTGTCCCAAATTGTTACCCCTCCCGTCCGTCGAGAATGATGGTGATATGGCTGGAGCGCTTCAGAATTGGGCTAACCCGGCCACGCGAACGCGGCCGAAAGCGCTTTTGCGTCGGACCTTCATCGGCATAGGCGCGCTTGATCACAAGCCCATCGATATCGAGGTCGAAGTTGTTTTCAGCATTCGATGCCGCCGAAAGGACGACCTTCGAGACTGACTTTGCGTGCGGCGACTGGACATAGCGTAGGAGCGCCAGCGCCTGGTCCACGGTGAGACCGGGAAGACGTTCGAGGATAAGCCGGATCTTGCGCGGAGAGGCGCCAAGGCCCGTGGCCGTAGCTTTTACTTCCACGCTAGCGCCTCACTTTGCTTTGGCGGTCGCTCTTTGCCACATGGCCGCGGAAGGTCCGCGTCATCGCAAATTCGCCGAGCTTGTGGCCGACCATGTTTTCGGTGCAAAACACCGGCACATGGCGGCGTCCGTCGTGCACCCCGAAAGTCATGCCGATCATGTCCGGCAGGATCGTCGAAGCACGCGACCAAGTCTTGATGATGGAACGCTGTTGAGCGTTCCGCATCGCCGCCACCTGCTTCTCCAGCGAAGGGTGGACGTACGGCCCCTTCTTCGTTGAACGTGACATCGGCTACTCCTACTTCGTGCGCCGGCGGGCGATGAACTTGTCGGTGCGTTTGTTGTTGCGGGTGCGATACCCGAGCGTGGGCTTGCCCCAGGGCGTCTTCGGGCCGGGCATGCCCACCGGCGCGCGGCCTTCGCCACCACCGTGCGGGTGGTCGCGGGGGTTCATTACGGCTCCGCGGTTGTGCGGCCGGAACCCAAGGTGGCGCGTACGCCCTGCTTTGCCGAGCTTCACCAGCGAATGCTCAACGTTCCCGACCTGTCCAACCGTGGCCATGCACTCCACCCGCACGCGACGCATTTCGCCACTGGGCAGGCGGAGCAGCGCATAGCCCGATTCCTTCGCCATGAGCTGGGCCGAGACCCCCGCGCTACGGACCATCTGCCCGCCCTTCCCAGGCGTCAGCTCGATGTTGTGGACCTGCGTGCCAGTCGGCATGCTGGCCAGCGGAAGCGTGTTGCCGACTCGCACCTCAGCCGTCGTGCCGCTCAGCAGCGCCGCGCCCACGCCCAGACCGTTCGGCGCAAGGATGTAGCGCTTTTCGCCGTCCGCATACTGCAAAAGCGCGATACGCGCGGTGCGGTTGGGGTCGTATTCGATTGCAACAACCTTGGCCGGGACCCCGGCCTTGTCCCGCTTCCAATCGATGATGCGGTAGAGCCGCTTGGCTCCGCCGCCGCGGAAGCGCACGGTCGTCCGCCCCTGGTTGTTGCGGCCGCCACTGCGCTTCTTCAAAGACTCGGTAAGAGACTTCTCCGGGCGGCTCTTCGTGATCTCCGTGAACGTCGGGCCGCTGGCGTTGCGGCGCCCGGGGGAGGTCGGCTTGAATTGCTTGATAGGCATGGCCTAGATCCCCTCGAAGACTTCTATTTTGTCGCCAGGCACGAGGGTCACAATGGCCTTCTTCCAGTCCGGGCGGGGCGTCACCTTGCGGCCGAAGCGCTTCATCTTGCCTTTCATCTTCATCGTGTTCACATCGGTGACACGGACGCTGAACGCAAGCTGAATGGCTTCTTTGATCTGGTTCTTGTTCGCGCGCAAATCCACTTCGAAGACGTACTTGTTCGCCCCCGTAAGGATCGTCGTCTTTTCAGTCACGATTGGCCGCAGGATCACAGCGTAGGGATGGAGCTCTTTCGGCATTTAGACCGCCTCCGCCTTTTCGGCCCTGCCCGCAGGCCGGGCGCCCGCTAGAGCCGCGCGGCCACGAGCAGGCTTCACGTTCGCGCCGCCCCAGAGGGCCTCGCATTTGCGCACGGCATCCTCGGACATCACCACGTGGTGGGCATTGACGATGTCGACAACGTTGAGGTTGCTCGCTGGCAGCACCTTGGCGATCTCGATGTTTCGGCCGGCCCGGGCAAGCTCGGGCACATGGTCGCCAGTCACCAGCAGCGCTCGACGGTCAACGTGGAGCGCATCGAGCACTGACTGCACGGTCTTCGTCTTCACGTCTGAGCCGGAAAGGCCTTCGACGATGACGAGCGAACCACTGGCCGCATGACTGCTCAGTACCGAACGCAGCGCCAGCCGCTTCATCGTCCGCGGGAGGTCCTTTGCGAAGCTGTGCGGATGTGGGCCATGCGCCACACCGCCGCCAACCTGGTGCGAAGCGCGGATGCTGCCCTGGCGCGCCCGGCCCAAGCCTTTTTGGCGACGGATCTTGAACGTTGAGCCAGCGACGTCGCCACGGCCCTTCGTATTCGCGTTGCCCGAACGGCGATTACCCATCTGGGCGACGTAAGCCTGGTGCACGACTGAACGATTCGGCTCAATGCCGAACACTTCATCCGCCACGTCGATCGTCCTTAGCGTCTTGCCCGTGACATCGAGAATGGAAAGCTTCATTTCGAGACCTTCCTCGCGCTGCGAATCCGGACCATGCCGCCAGTTGGGCCTGGTACGGAACCAGCGACGAAGATGACTCCGCGTTCATCGTTCCGGGAGACGATTTCAAGGTTGCGGACGGTGCATTTTTCGGCGCCCATATGGCCGGCCATGCGTGTGCCCTTATAGACCCGGCCGGGGGTGGTGCCTGAGCCGATGGAGCCCGGCGCGCGATGGCGGTCGCTCTGGCCATGGGTCTTGGGGCCGCCCGCGAAATTGTGACGCCTTACCCCGCCCTGGAAGCCGCGGCCCTTGGATGTGGCCGTGACGTCGACGAGCTCGCCGGGGTCGAAGAGCTCTGCGCCAAGTCGGTCGCCGAGAGCGTACGAGCCGGCGTCCGGGCTGCGGAATTCGGCGAGGTGTCGAAGCTTGAGGTTGCCAGCCGCCTTGAGATGCCCGGCCTCCGGCTTGTTCAGGCGGCGGTCATCCTGGAAGCCAACCTGGACAGCCGTGTAGCCATCAGTTTCGGGCGTGCGGATATGCGTCACAAAGCAGGGGCCGACTTCGACCGCGGTGGTGCCGCGAAGCCGCCCTTTTGCATCGAACACCTGCACGGTGCCGAGCTTGCGCCCGAGAAGTCCTTCAATCGTCATGGCGTTACAGCTTGATCTCGATGTCCACACCGCTCGGCAATTGCAGCCGCATCAGCGTGTCCACGGTTTTGGAGGTCGGTTCCATGATGTCGATAAGCCGCTTGTGCGTCCGAATCTCGAACTGTTCGCGCGCATCCTTGTGGATGTGCGGCCCCTTGAGCACGCAGAACTTATCGATCGTTGTGGGAAGCGGCACTGGGCCCGCCACGGCGGCGCCGGTCCGCTCGGCGGCCTCGACGATTTGTCGGGCCGATTGGTCGAGCAGGCGGTGGTCGTAAGCCTTCAACTTGATGCGTATCTGTTGGCGAGCCATAGTGCCGTCCCTTTGTGATTGCGTTCCCGAAATTAGGCGTTGATTTTGGTGACGACGCCAGCGCCGACGGTGCGGCCGCCTTCGCGAATCGCGAAGCGCAGCCCTTCTTCCACAGCGACGGGCTGGATGAGCTCCACGTCCATCGCCACATTGTCCCCCGGCATCACCATCTCCATGCCTTCCGGCAGCTTGATGGAACCCGTCACGTCCGTTGTCCGCAAATAAAATTGCGGGCGATAGCCGTTGAAGAACGGCGTGTGCCGCCCTCCTTCTTCTTTGCTCAGGATGTACACCTGCGAGCTGAACTTCGTGTGCGGCTTGATCGAGCCCGGCTTCGCCAGCACCTGCCCCCGCTGCACGTCGTCCCGCTCAATGCCGCGCAACAGGCAGCCGACGTTGTCCCCCGCCTGCCCTTCGTCCAACAGCTTCTTGAACATCTCCACGCCCGTGACCGTCGTCTTGCGCGTCTCGATGATGCCGATGATCTCGATCTCTTCGCC
>DATNET010000463.1:0-10232 GCA_035606745.1 Tepidiformaceae bacterium | reverse complement strand
TTCGGCCACACCACGGGGCCAGCTCTTGGTCGAACTCCGCTTGCGCGAATAGGTTGAGATCCCGGAGGGGCTTCAAACACCTCACCCTCGAGGTCACCGCTCAGGTCGACGTCCAGCTGAAACCCATCGCCAAACGTTCGGCGTATCCGATAGCCGTGAGATAGGCCACACACCGACGACCTGTTCAGGGAGCGGTGTCGGCGTGCCAGTCATCCAAGAACTCACACGTCGAGCCCTCGCGAAGGGACGCTGCCGAGTCCTACCCGACGCGTGTTCGCACCGCGGGCTTGTGGCTGAGCAGAAATTCGGGCGCCAACGACGCTCCGTTAGGCCACTCCGCACCACCGATTTCGTCAATCTCCACTCGCGAGAACAGAGAAAAGTCACTCAAAGCGTCGAATACCCCGCCATGGAGTTCCGAGCTTAAGTCCAGTTCGACCGAGCCACCATCGGAGTAGGTCACGAGGAGTCTGCCGGGACCCGTGGCAATGGCACGAGTGGCTATAGATCTCATAGCGTCCATTATGCCACAGGATCGATCGGCTTGAGTGCCTCGCGGTCGCCCGCTCGGGCCCAGTTTTCCATCAAGGCCTCTCGGTGCTCAGCGGCCCAGCGCCGAACAAGGCGGGCGGGACCCGCAGGGAATTCACCGATGATCTCGATATCACCTTTAAATCGTACCTGTACATACTGCCCGGCGTAGACCGCGTGGCAGTGCGGTGGCAGGTGCTCGTCGTGATACATGTAAATCACAATTCCGTGGAACGCCGAAATCCGCGGCAATCTACGGCTGCCCCGTACCGGCGATCACATCCAGACCCACGTACGTGCGTAACACTTCGGGCACCTCGATCGAGCCGTCGGCGCGCTGGTAATTCTCCATCACTGCGATGAGGACGCGCCCCGGCGGCAGCCCCGAGCCGTTCAGCAGATGCGGGTACAGCGCCGGGCCACCGGGCGCGCCGCGGTAGCGGATGTTTGCCCGGCGGGCCTGGAATTCGAGGCAGTTGGAGACCGAACTCACCTCGATCCACTCGCCTTGTCCGGGCGCCCACATCTCGATGTCGTAGGTCTTCGTGGCATTGAACCCGATGTCACCGCTACACAGCTGCACGACGCGGTAGGGAATCCCCAGTAATTCGGGCAACGATCGCGCACGCCGGAGGAGCCGTTCGAACTCCGCTTCGCTGTTTTCGGGCTCGCTGTAAACGAACATTTCGACCTTTTCGAACTGATGCACGCGTTTGATGCCGCGCACGTCTCGGCCCGCGCTCATCTTTTCGCGGCGGAAACAGGGAGTGTGCGCCACCAACCGGATCGGCAGTTGCCCGGCCGGGATGATCTCGTCGCGATACAGGTTCACGAACGGGACTTCCGCCGTCGGGCTGAAGAAGTAGTCTTCTTCGGCGTCGCGATACAGGTTTTCTCGGAATTTTGGCAGCTGTCCGGAGGCATAGAGCGATGCCTCTGTCAGCATGTCCGGCAGGTAGCATTCCGTGAATCCCGCGTCGATGTGCTCGTTCAGGAAGAACTGCGTGAGCGCGCGGTGAAGCCTCGCAATGCCGCCGCGAAGCACGAAAAAGCGCGAGCCAGACATCTTTGCGCCGCGTTCGAAGTCAATTCCGCCCAGGGCTGGTCCGAGCTCCCAGTGCGGCCTGGGCTGGAAGTCGAAGCGTGGCTGGTCGCCGACCGTTTCCAGGACAACGTTGGAGCTCTCATCCGGCCCGGGCGGGACGCTGGGGTCGAGGATGTTCGGCACTTCGTAGAGCTTTTCCTGGAGCTCCTGTTCAACGGCCTTGAGCCGCTGGTCGAACGCGTCGATGCGGTCGCCCACTTCACGCATCGCGGCGATCTTGGCCTCGCGTTCCACGGAGTCCTTTGATGCTCCGATGAGTTTGCTCGTGACGTTCCGTTCGGCGCGCAACGCCTCCACTTGCACGAGTAGCTCTTTGCGTTCGTCGTCCAGCTGGAGGATCCGGTCGAGCGGTGCAGACGTGTTGCGCAGGGCCATGTCATGCCCGACCCGGTCGAGGTTGTCCCGAATGAACTGGACACTAAGCATGCAGGCGTTACTCCTGTTGTGAGGCTGCGGCGATGGCTCTCACGCCGAGAAGTCTCACGTCCTCGGCGACCGGCACGAGCGTACCATCGGGCGAGGGCAGGGAAAACGCGTCGCTAAGCTCGCCGGCGCTCAACCAACGGTGAATGCCCTCCGGGATTGGTGCAGCAAAGTCGACACGCTGGAGCGGGCGTGTGTAGTAGACGAAATCGATGTGCTGGTGAAACGGCTGGCCCTCGATATCGATATCGAAGATCCCGACCGCTGCCGGCGGAGGCAGGTACGCTGGACGTTCGAGGCGAAGGAGACCGGGCGGGGCGATGACTTCCACCGCCAGACCACTCTCTTCCTGTGCTTCGCGTACGGCACCCTGAACAGGATCCTCGTTGGGTTCGAAGTGCCCACCTGGTGGGAGCCAGACATGCAACTTACGGTGCCACAGAAGGAGCGGGTGGCCGCCACTCACGATGTATGCGGTAGAGGTGAAGTGCCTTTCCAGCGGGGCGGCGGGCGACGTCATTCCTTGATGGTCTTCAGCGGTGGGAACAGGATGACCTCCCGGATGGATGTCTGGCCCGTCAGGATCATAATCAAGCGATCGATGCCCATTCCGAAACCGCCGGTTGGCGGCATTCCATGTTCAAGTGCGAACAGGAAATCGTCATCCACCAGCTCCACTTCGTCGTCGCCTGCGTCGCGGAGCGCCAGCTGCACATCGAAACGAGCGCGCTGTTCGATCGGGTCGTTCAGCTCGGTGTAAGCGTTTCCGAATTCAAAGCCACCGATAAAGCACTCGAACCGCTCGACCAGCCGGTCGTTTCCCGGCTTCCGCTTGGCGAGGGGCGAGAGTTCGACCGGGTAATCCAACAAGAAGGTGGGCTGAATCAAGTTGGGCTCAATGTAGTGCGACATCGCTTCATCGGCGAGCTTGCCGTAGCCGGCTGATGGCGGCACCGGTATACCGCGCCGAAGTAGCTCCCGTTGCAGCGACTCTGTATCGCTGAATTGTTCGAGGTCGGGCCCTCCCCATTCGCGCATGGCATCGAGGAACGTTACACGACGCCATGGTGGAGTGAGGTCAATCTCCATCTCCCGGAACGTCACCGTGGTCGTGCCGAGCACTTCGAGGGCCACGCTGCTCACCATCTCTTCGACCATGTCCGCCACGCCCAGGTAATCGGTATACGCCTCATACGTTTCGATCATGGTGAATTCGGGATTGTGCTTGAAGCTCATCCCTTCGTTTCGGAAGTTGCGGCCGATTTCGTACACGCGTTCGAACCCACCGATGAGCAGCCGCTTGAGGTTCAACTCGAGGCTGATGCGTAGCACGCGCTCTTCGTCGAGCGCGTTGAAATGCGTGAGGAATGGCTTAGCGGCTGCGCCGCTTTCGGACTGCTGGAGTATCGGCGTTTCTACCTCGAGAAAGCCGCGCGAATCGAGGAAGCGCCGGATTGCCGAAATGACCTTGCTGCGCGTCGTGAACGTGTGGCGGGTCTCTTCATTTGCCATCAAGTCGAGGTACCGGCGGCGTTGGCGAGTCTCGCTGTCTGCAAGGCCGTGATACTTTTCGGGCGGCGAGTGGAGCGCCTTGGCGAGCATCGTCCACTGGCTTCCGGCAACCGTGGGCTGGCCGGTCCGTGTCCGCATCGGCACGCCGTGGACCCCGATAAAATCGCCCAGATCTATCAGTCGTAGCGCCTCGTACGCGGCATCGCCGAGCTGGTTCTGCCGAAGCAACGCCTGGATTCGACCTGTGCCGTCCTGCAGGTCCATGAAGGTGGCTTTGCCCATATCTCGCCGGCCAACCACGCGGCCGGCGATGTCGACCTCCACTTCGCTCGCTTCCGTATGGCCCTCGGGCAGGCCGGCGACCAACGCATTGATCGCCTCGGCCGTGTGAGTGCGGGCGCTACGGTGTGGATACGGCTCGCGTCCGGAATCCCGGAGTGCCTCGACTTTCGCCACGCGCTGGGCCATCAGTTCGTCCACGCATCATCCTCCAGCACGCATGCCGCGCTGGCCGCGGCCTCCGCACCGGCCACCCGCCCAGTCCGGAGTCGCAGGCGAGTCGCGGGCGCCTCCGCAATCTTGTGGGATGGAGGGCGGTCAGTCGATTTTGAGCAATTTTACTTTTATGGCGCCCTTGGGCACGACTACGGTCACCGTATCGCCGACGCCCTTGCCCAGCAACGCGAAGCCGACGGGAGATTCGTTCGAAATCTTGCCGTGCGCTGCATCGGCTTCCGGCGCGCCCACAATCTGGTAGTGGCGCTCCTCGCCATCCTGCTCGACATGCACTTTGCTTCCGATGACAACATGCCCGGCGCGCTGGGCGCCTTTTTCATCGATGAGCGTGGAACGCCGCAGGACATCCTCGATTTCGAGAATCCGACCCTCGACCATGCCCTGTTCCTGCTTGGCATCGTCGTATTCGGCGTCGTTTTGGCTCGTTCCTTGCTCTTGCGCGTTGTGGATTCGTTCTGCCACGTCGCGCCGCCGTACCTGGAGCTCGTCGAGCTCGGTCTCGAGCTTGCGCTTTCCGTCGCGGGTTAGCGGTACTGGCTTGTCGGTCATCACGCTTCCTGGCGGAGGAATCCGCTAGATAAAAAAGGACTGGGGCACGCGGCCTCAGTCACTCGGGAATGTGTCACTCGTTTGGCAGTATAGCACCTGCCGCGTTGCGCTTGCAGCGTTGTGGTGGCTGCGTTGCGCTTGCGGCGTTGCGCTTCGAGCGTTGCGGGCGTGGCGGCTGGAATGTTCGCGAGCATGCGGATGATCGGAGTGCCGGCGACAAGCAACGGTTCAGAGCAAAGTTTCGGAAAACGTGAACGGGTTGTCTTCAACCGCAATGCCGGGATAATCGGACTCGATGTTGCCCACCAGGTGGTTTTGCATTTCTTTCGGGGAAGCTCTGAGGTTCGTCGGCCGATGAGCCGCCGTGGGGGCGGTCAGCTTCCCTGGGGCAGCAGTCGCGGAGGCGGGCTGTATGGTGGCTCACCACGAACGAACTACACGAGGGTGGCCGCGCTCGGGCTGATTGCCCTGGGCGTCCTTGCACTGGTCTTCTTCGTCTTCACGCGGGCCTGCAGCAGCAAAGCTTGCCCGGACCTCTACTGCGCCACCGGACAGAGCATCGCGGCGCCCGATGGGTACACGTTCGCGACGAAGATCTACAAGTACAACGGTACGACCCAGCTTCCGGCCGGTAGCGACCTTTCTGTCCATCTACCCGTATCCAAGGCGACAACCGACAACCGCAATCTCAGTTTCTACCAGTACATCACCGCTACGAAGGCGTGGGAGCCGCTTACCCCGGCCACGCTTGATGGCCAGGTGCTGAGCGCCACCTTGCACGCATCACCGCCGCTTATCGCGGTCCTGCGCAAAAGCTCTCCAGGCGGCGCCGTGGTTGCCTACCTGGCGCCCGGGGCAACGCTCAACCATGATGCGGTGGGCAAAATCACCATCCTCCACACGCTCGATTTCTCGCCCGCTGCCGATGGCACCATTGCGGGTACGTTGAGCAACGTGAAAACCGACCCGAGTTTTCAGCTCATTCCGGTGATTTCCGCTCGTAACGACTCCGCGGGCACGACGGTCTTCGTCGAGACCATTCTCGCGAATCCGGCGAATAGCTCGGGGCATGTTGAGAATATCGTGAAGAAAGTCAATGACCTCAAATTGACGGGCATCGACATCGCCTACCTCGATCTGACGGTCAACGATCGCACGGCATTCACGCTCTTCATCAGCGAGCTGGCCCAGCGCCTTCATAGCGAAAACAAGCAGCTCACGTTGACCATTCCTGCGCCGATCATGACCAACGGGCGTGTGGATGAAGGCGCGTACGACTGGGCCGAACTGGGGAAGTCCGCGGACCTCGTGGAAATGATGCCCTATCGCGACCAAAGCACGTACCGCCAAAACATGCCCGCGATTCTTTCCTACCTCACGTCGAAAGTACCGGCGAACAAGCTCGTCTTAACGGTCACGCCCTACGCGACGGAGAAGTCACCAGACGGGATCCGCACGATGACGCTCACCCAGGCCATGGTCATCGCTACCCAGCAAGCTGTTCGAAGCGACACGGTGACAACCAATACGGTCGTCGACGTCGTCGGCGTAAACATCAACAAGAACGATGGCCGCAGCGGCGTCCAATGGCAGCCGGACACGGCGACTGTCGCCTTCACATATGAAAATAACGGTGGCCGCACGGTTTGGCTGGAGAACTTCTTCAGCGTCGGGTTCAAACTTGAATACATCGTCCAGTACCACCTGGGAGGTGTGGCCGTCGAAGACGCCAGCGAGAACGACGCTCTGGGAAATATCTGGACAGCGATACTGCCGTACATCAGCAGCGGACAACCGGTCCTCATGCAACCAAATCCGCAAGACCTTCAACCGGTGTGGCAGCCAAGCGCGGGGACTGTCGAAGACTCGCACAAGGGGGCCATCAAATGGAGCACGCCTGCCACGGCCGGGAGTTACACCATCAAGCTCACGCTGAGTGACGGGGTGTCACTGTTCGAGAGTGAGCTTCCAGTTGCCGTGCAGGCAAAAGACACGTCGACGCCTGGAGCGGGCACGCCGGCTGCGACCAGCACGGCAGCCAACTAGCATGCCAGCATCGAAGTTGCGCATCACCGGGGGCACGGCCCGTGGCATCCCCGTCGCCGAACCCAAGGGATTGCGCCTTCGGCCGACATCAGGCCTGGTGCGAGAGGCGCTCTTCAACATCCTTGGCGACCTCGTGACGGATGCCCACGTGCTGGACCTTTATGCCGGTACGGGCGCGGTCGGCATTGAAGCATTGAGCCGCGGCGCTTCTGCCGCGGTCTTCATAGACGGTGAAGCAGCGTCGTGCCAGGCGATCCTTCAAACGCTTGCGCGCGCTGGCGTGGGAGAACGCGCACGGGTGCTACGCGGGCGTTTGCCCGCGGCGCTGACGACGCTCGACGAGAGGTTCAGCATCGTCTTCATGGACCCGCCATACGGGTTAGAGACCGCTGCGGAAACGCTTCAGGCACTTCCGGCCTACCTGGCGCCGGGCGGGCTGGTCGTCTACGAACACGCAACCCGGTACAATCCGCCGGAGCGCCCGCGCGGTTTGGCGCTCTCAGAGCGGCGCGTTTACGGCGACAGTGCTCTCGCGCTCTACGCCCTGCAGGAGGCCGAATGAGGATCGCAGTCTACCCGGGCGGGTTCGACCCGGTGACCAACGGCCACCTGGATTTGATTCAGCGAATGACTCATCTTTTCGATCGCGTGATCGTCGCGGTGGTGAAGGGACGCGATAAACCATCGTTCTTCAGTTGGGAAGAGCGCATCGACATGATTGCAAAAGCGATCGAAGACATGCCTCAGGTTGAAGTCGAAGGCTTTGATGAGATGATCGTTGAATTCGCGCGCCGCAAAGGTGCTGTGGCGATGGTCCGCGGTATTCGCGCGGTCAGCGACTTCGAAGTAGAGTTCGACATGGCCATGATGAACCGCAAAATGGCGCCCCACCTGGAATCGGTCTACCTCATGTCCGGACAGCAGTTTCTCTACATTAGTGCGAGCCGCATTCGCGAAGTTTCGAAGCTGGGGTACGATGTCGCCGACCTCGTCCCTGCGCACGTCCGGACAGCACTGCGCGAAAAACTCGGCCAGCAATAGGGAGCGGCCCGAACGGGTCATCTGTGGAAATCCTCGACCTTATCGATAGCCTCGAAGAGCTGGTCATCCAGGCCCGGAGGTTGCCGGTTGGCGGCAACCTCGTGGTCGACCGAAAACGCATGCTCGATGTGATCGACCAGATGCGCCTGTCCGTACCTGCGGACCTGCTCCAGGCGCGACAAATCCTCGAAACCCGGGATCAGATCCTCGGCGATGCCCACGGGGCAGCCCAGGCAACAGTTCAGCGTGCCGAGCTGGAACGCTCACGGCGGATCGACGAAACCTCCATTGTTCGTGAGGCACACGAGCGTAGCCAGATGATGCTTATAGAAGCGGAATCGCGGGCGCGCCAGGCGATTGCCGAAGCCGACGCCACAGCAGCGGCGCACTTGAGCGAAGCTGCCGAGGCGGCGAGCAAGCAGCTTGACGATGCTGATCAGTATGCGCTTGAAGTCTTGCGGCGCCTTGAAAACCAACTTCAGGCATTCCTCGAATCTATCCGGATGAGCATCAATAGCCTGCAAGAGCGCCGCTAACCGTCCGTATAGCCGAGCCAGTCACGCAGCCCTTTCCGATAGCCGTTGTCTTTGCGCTCTTCCTTCGTTCACCGGGGCACTGGCTCTGGTTCTGCCGCACGCTATTGCGTATGCTTGCTGTTGTAGATCACGCGTGTTACGCGCGTTAGCCCGGCTAAATTAACGCCACCACCTGAAGTTCTGGAGAACACCATGGCAGAGTTCACCGTAATCAAAGAATCCGAAGCCCCTCACCCTGCGCGTCAAACAGGTCGACTCGCTGCCCGAATGCGCGAGTATGAAAAGTACGTGGAAGGCGTTTCCGGTGGGAAGGTTGGCAAACTCGTGCCCGGCCGTGGTGAAACTCCGCGTGGTGTCGCCCTACGCGTGAGTCGCGCCGCCAAGCGGCTGCACAAGTCGATAACCACGTGGGTAAACGAGGACACCGTCTACTTCAAAATCGCCTGATTCGCGAACAACCGCTCGCGAATCAGATCGGCCAAACGGCAACCGAAAGGGCGGACAGCAACCTGTCCGCCCTTCCAGGACTTCTACGTTCGACTGACGCTAGTTGCGGTCGCTCGCAGCGCGGTCATCCGCAGGAACGAAGGCAAAGTTCGGCGCCTGCCGGCCATTCCGGCCGTTGCCATTGCTGGCGGCTACGGTTTCAGTTGAAGCGCGGCGTTCCTCGAGCGGGGTGGGGTTGTTACGCCGCGTTTCGGCTGCTGGAGCGCTGCCTGCCGTCGCCGATGCGGTCGCTCGCGGCGCCCCAACACCAGCTGCGGTTTCAACGTTACCCGTCAGCGTGGCGCCTTCTTCGACGATCAGCGTGGCGGACTTCAGCGTCCCGGTCACGACGGACGTGCTGGCGAGCAAGAGACGCCCGCTACAAACGATGTCGCCTTCCACGCGGCCGCGAATGAGGGCATCGCGAGTCTGGATGCGGGCGCGTACGGTCGCTTCCTGATCCACCGTGAAGACACCGCGGCAGACGACTTCTCCACTAATGGAGCCCTGGACGCGGAGGTCCTGTTCCGTCTCGTATTTGCCATCGAAGTTCGAGTGGGCATCGATCAGGCTTTCAGCGTGAGGCGCTGGCTGGGCGCGCGGTTGCGTGACCTCGGCCTCGTCGTCGGTGCGCGGACGCCCGGCGTTCGGGCGCTGCAGCGTATCCGGGGCGTGTACGGCGTAATCTTCAGGGCCGTCGGCCGCGAGGTCGTCGGCATCGGTGGCGTTACGAGGATCGGCGTAGCCGCCCTCCCGGCCTGTCTTTTTCAGCTGCATCGGGTCTCCTGTACACTTAGCCTGTCCATCAGGGTACGGAACGACCCACAATGGACGTGGGTCTCTCAGCACCATAGACGGGTGCACATTGGGTGTCTAGCGGTTTGTAAAGATTTCGTCGCCCCGAAAACAGCCGCGTAATCGATGCCATCCGCGCATGGCCGCCGGACAAACCGTCTCTGCGGCGGCCCGGTGCACTATTTCAGACGACGATATTTAGCAACTTGCCGGGCACGTACACCACTCGGCGCGGGTCTCGCCCGGCCAGCCATTCGCCAACTTTTGGCGAGGCAAAGGCCGCGGCACGCGCCTCGTCTTCGCTGCAATCCGAGCGCAAGAGGAGGCGCTCACGCACCTTTCCGTTGACCTGGACGACGAGCTCGACTTCGTCTTCGTGGGCGAGGTCAGGGTCGAATTCCGGCCAGGCGTGGAGATGTACGCTGTAGCCCTGCCCGAGTTGCTCCCACAGCTCCTCGGCGATGTGCGGAGCGAGCGGCGCGGTCAGCAGCACGGCCGTTTTCACGGCCTCGTCCCAGGCCGCGGGGTCGACGGTTCCGGCGTCGCGTGCGCGCTGCATGGCCGTGGTGTGCTCCATGAGCCGCGAGATGAGCGTGTTGAATCGGAAATGTTCAAGCTCTTCGGTCGCCGCGCGGATCGTCTGGTGAGTTGCGCGGCGAAGGGCCCTGGTTGCGTCGGCCTCAGCCCTGCCG
>DATNET010000453.1:0-2827 GCA_035606745.1 Tepidiformaceae bacterium | reverse complement strand
TGGCAGGTTGCGCGCCATCTCCGTGTGGTAAGGCGCCGTCATCGCCAGAAAGATCGCGCCGATGAACGCCTTATGCGTCATCTCCACGAACACGTACAGCCCCCGCACCGGGTACGGCGGCCGCCAACGCACCGGGTCGGTACACAGCGCCGGCGTCCAAAAGATGAGCGCCATCGCCACCAGCGAAAACTCCTGCACGTCGCGCACGAGCATGTTGTGCGTGGCGACGTCCGTGAGCTTGCTGAACTGCCACACCCACGTCCCGATCGCGAAGATGAGCCACGACGTAATCGGGAATGTGATCACTCGCACTGGCATGCTGCGATAGGCGCGCCGCAACGTTGCACGCATCGGCTTGCCCGACACGCGGAACGCGAGCGTCAACGGCGACCCGATCAACAGCAACGGCGGTGCCCACATCGTGATCAACAGAAAGCCGAGAAAGTCCACGAACAATAGCCGGTTGCCGTAGTACTCGATCGGCGAAAGCACCCCGATCGCGATGATCACGAGCCCGGCACAAAACGCCCACGCCTTCCACGCCGGATGCGGCACACGCGGCATCGTCGCGTTGAGCCTGCGAAACGCCCGCAGGTACACGAACCCCGCCCCCAGCAGCAAAACAATCCAGGCAACATCGATGGTCCAGTGGGTGAAGATCTCCGCTATGCCGGGCACCTGAGTCTCCATGTCTCACCTGCACCTGCGTTACTGCCCACACCTGGACGCTATCGCGCCCCGAACGCCTCGAACGTGAGGATCGTATACGTGTCCCGGACATGCGGGATCGAATGGATGTCGCGCTCGATCATACGCCCCAGGCCGTCGACGTCTTCGATGTACAGCTTGGCCAGCAGGTCGTACTGCCCCGTTATGCTGTACGCCTCCGAGAACGACTCCACATCGGCGATCCGGTTCGCGACCTCCGTGCCGTGGCCCGGTTCAGTCTTGATCATCACGAATACGGCGCGCATCCACTGAGTCTACGCCACCGCGTGAGCGGTAGGCGACCCACTGTATATGCCTTGACACGTATATAACCACGGGATACTATTCTCCCATGGCCGCTGCCCCATTTGCCCTCATTGCCGAACCTAACCGCCGCCGCATCCTTGATGCCCTGCTCGCCGGCGAGCGGCCCGTTGGCGACCTCGTCGCGAGCCTCGCCTTGAGCCAGCCCGCCGTCTCCAAGCACCTCCGCGTTTTGCGCGAGGGCGGCCTTGTCAACGTCCGCACCGATGCCCAGCGTCGCCTCTATAGCCTGTCCCCGGGACCGCTCCACGAAGTCGACGACTGGCTTGCTCCTTACCGCGAGCGCTGGCCGTCGCGGCTTGATGCCCTTGAACAACACCTCAACGCAATGGCCGACTAAGAGAGGAGAACCCGCATGGAAGGCACACTCGAACAGGTCGCCGGCGCGTGGCAACTGCGCTTCGTCCTCACGCTGCCGCACTCGCAAGAAAAGGTTTGGCGCGCCATCACCCAGCCCGAGCACCTCGCCACGTGGTTCCCAAGTTCCATCGAAGGCGAGCGGAAGCCTGGCGCCCAACTCCGATTCACCTTCCCGGGGAACGAAGTCCAGCCAGTCGAGGGCGAAATGATCGCCTGGGACCCGCCCACGCTCTTCGCCTTCAACTGGGGAGGAGACATCCTTCGCTTCGAACTCGAAGCCCGCGGTCCCGAAGAGACCATCCTCACCCTCACCGACACGTTCCAGCCCGTCGGCAAGGGCGCACGCGATGCCGCCGGCTGGCACGCCTGCCTCGACCGCCTCGAACACGAGCTCGCGGGGACCACACCAGACTGGAACCCCGGGGAACGCTGGGCCCAGGTCCACAAAATCTATGTTGCCCGCTTCCCGAAAGAGGCGACGACAATCGGTCCGCCCGCGGGAAGCGAGCCAGCAAAGTGATGGTCGCCAGCTACATTCGGTCGAGCCAGGCATGCCCGGGAGCGACCTTGTTGATGCTTTCGCCCAGCCATCCGCGCATCTCGGGCGAAAGCAGCGGCAGAAGCGCCTCAACGTCCGCTTCGTCCTTTGGCCGCATGCGCGGCTCACGTACGCCCGTAGCCGACCAGCCGCTGGCAGCTGGATTCAGCTTGTAATAGGCCACGAGTGCCGGAGTTGCGGCCGGCACGCCCCATCGCGACTCGCCAATACAGTCATCAATGGGCAGCGACACAAGAGGATCCTTGTTTAGCACCCATTCCTCGCCGTCGCACCGGTTGAGGTTGACCTCGAAGTCGAAGTTATCGTCCGAACGGACGTGGAAGTGTCCCGGCACATCGACGTGCCGGCCGGTCCAAAGTTCGACCGCCGGGATCGGCGTGTTTGGCCAGATAGGGGTTTTACCGTTCCAGTTGTCGTCGTGAGCGACCATCTGCCATCCAGCAAGGTGTTCGCGCAGAACGAGCTGATCTTCTTCGAAGATGAGGACATCGACGTCGCCGTGTTCGCGGGAGACGTAACCCAGCCACGCGTCGACCGCCCATCCGCCGCACAGCGCCCAGCGGCGTGGGAATTCGGCCATCAGCCGTACAACCCGGGCGACATCCGGGTGGAGGTCGCCGATTTCAACATCGGGAGCTAACAAGACATGCTCCTGAGCACACGCATGAGCGCCCGCCGCAGCATATCGAGGCAGCGGTTCGCGGTTTAATCGCGTACGTGAGGGGAGGCGAGGAAATCGGGGAGGACAGCTGAACTATGGCAGCCGAACTAGGCGAGACCGGCGCTCACCGAACAGGGACGCGAACTCGATCTGACTGGCCTGGCAGTAGACATGTCGGGAACCTCCGGTGTTCGAAGCAATGGTGGGCGATACTG
>DATNET010000445.1:0-2125 GCA_035606745.1 Tepidiformaceae bacterium | reverse complement strand
GCCCGAGTCCGCGTGCTTCGCGGTTATTTCCGATGCGGGAACACCGCGCAACGACTTTGATCCCGTGGCCGTGGGGGGTGGGAAGTTGCCGAACTCGCCTGAACACGAGTCAAGGCAGAGGGCCAGTGACTCAGACGCGCTCCCATAAACAACGGTGTATTCCGCAGCGCCGGGTTGACTGCAAAGCCCAGCGAGGCGCGGCGCTGCAAAGCCCAAAGGTGCTTGGGCAGGCTGCAACACAATGCCGGCGTTCCCAAGCGCAGCCGCCACCTGCTGCCACGCGCCGCCCGCAGCTGCCGTCGGCGTCGCCCCGCCGAGGCAAGGTACCGAAGTGCCCGCCCCGACCACGGCCGACGATCGCTGAACGGCTGTGGGGGCCGTGGCCACGGCCTTGCCGCTGTCATTTCCACTGCACGCCGCGGCGGTCGCCAGCACGGCGACCACCAACATCAGGCCGAAGGCCAGCCCGAGTCGTGGTCGAGGGTAGCGGGGCCGTTGGCCCAACCTGATCTTCATGTTCATCGTTAGCCTCCGCTACGCCCCTAAGTACTCCACGTGGCGCGAACTATGTTACGCGATTGGGGGGGGAGTGCAAGGCAGTTCGTCCGGTCCTCAGTTCCACGGCGCGGGGCAACGACCCTCCACGTAGGTGTGCGAGGCGATGTGGAAGACCCACTGCTGCGTTGCCGTGCCGACACAGTCGATCGGGTCACCGGGTGCGCCGGGCTGCGGGTCGGGGGGCTGGTAGCCGTTGACCGGAGGAAGCGGAGTCGGCAGCTTGCTGAACTGCGGGTCCACCCGGTGCGTGCCAGCCGGGAAAGGTGAGAACGTCCAGGCCGAACTCACGTCCGTAGTCGTGGAATAGTTGTTATCAACACCACAGACCGAGGATGTTGCGCCATCTGGCCGGACGCAGCTGAGGAACCCGGGTTCGGGGTCGGTCGATGTGCCTGGCTCAGTGAGGTACACGATCATCCGAGGCGCGGGCGTTGTGGGGCACAATGCCGGGCCTTCGACGACTGCGCGGAGGCACTCCGACCCATCAGCGCGGTAGTAGACGCTGCCGCACCCGGTGGGCGTTCCGTGAGTCTTGACCAGAGACACGAGCGTGGGAAGCACCGCGTCGAGCACGAAGACGTTCTTGCAGGCATCAACGTTGGGCACGAGCGGCGTCCCGGCCAGCGTAGGGACCGCCCGAGACGGCCCGGGTGTGGGCCTCACGATGATCCCCGTCGATCCGGGGCCCAGTGCCGCGTCGCCGCGGCAGCCGCTTGCGATCCCCACCACCGCGAGCGCAAGCAGGAAGGCGGCGAGCACGGAGACGGAGAGCCGTGGAAAGCGCGTCCGGAATCTCATGTCGGCCACCTCTGCTCCCACCACAATATTTAGTGGCGAGGGCAATGGTACGCCCGCTTGCAAGCCCACTATTTACCAAACTAAACGAGAACCGTATCGACGACGGTATGCGTGTGATGAAGTTCCTGCGATGAGCTTCAGGCTAGTGAAACGAGCCGCCCAGCAAATCCCGCGCCATAATGAGCCGCTGCACTTCGCTCGGGCCTTCGCCGATGCGGCGGATGCGGATCTCGCGGTACCAGCGCTCCAGCGGCAGGTCCTTCGTCATGCCGTAGCCGCCGTGGATCTGCATCGAACGGTCGACCACGCGGCCGCCGGCCTCGCTCGCGACCAGCTTCGCCATCGCCGCCTCCGTGCGGAACGGCTGGTGGCGTTCCGCTTTGTCCGCCGCCGCGAGCGTTACCCAGCGCGACGTGCGGATGTCTATCTCGTTGTCGACGATCATCCACTGGATCGCCTGGCGCGTCGCGAGCTTGTCGCCGAACGTCTCGCGCTGGTTGGCATAGGCGATCGCCATCTCCTGCGCTTTCACGGCCACGCCGATGCAGCCCGCCGCGTAGGGGATGCGCTGGCGGCTGAGCCGGTCGTTCGCAATCGCGAAGCCCTTATGCGGCTCGCCAAGGACGTTCCCCGCTGGCACGCGCAGGTTCTCGAACTGCAGCTCCGTCGCGTAATGCGTCGAGCGCAAGGTGTGCACAACCCGGCGCACGTGAAAGCCCTCCATGGCCGCGTCGATGATGAAGCACGTAATCCCGTTCCGGCCCTGCGA
>DATNET010000442.1:0-14041 GCA_035606745.1 Tepidiformaceae bacterium | reverse complement strand
TGCCGAGCCGCGATACCTGGACGAACGGCCCGAACCATGAATCTGGGCCACCGTCATCATCCCTCACGCGAGCCTTCTGCCTGCTGGCCGAACTCCACACGCCGATAACGGCTCCAGCGTTGCTCGCATCCGTGGGCCTGGTGCCGTCCCTCGCAAGCTGGGTCTTCGGGACCTGGATCGCGATCGAATGAACATTCAGACCCTTCGTCCCATTCACACCTGTCCCCGCCGAGGTAGTGAACGGGTTGAGGTGGAGCTGCTCGAACGGCCGCAGATCGAGCAGGTCGAAGACTGCGCCAAGGTCGACGTAGAAGCCTTCGCTGCGCTGCCCGGCAAATACTGTGATCCCCCCAGCAAGGCTATGCACGGCGGCTTGCGCGAGCGCGGCATAGTTCGGGGTCGAGAGGGGACCGATGTTGCAGGGCGGGCACGCAAGGTTTGTCCCGATGTTGGTCTCGCCACCACGATGGTCGACCCGCGTCACCGCATAGAACTGGCGCTTGTTCCAGTTTGGGTCGCCCAGCGAGTTAATCGGGCCTGTGTTGTAAAGGAACGTATTGGGGTTCCGCAGTTCGCTGTGGAAGCGGAACTGAAAGGTCACGTCTGCGCGGCCGTCGCCGTCGTTGTCGACATGGATTTCGTAGAGGACATCGTCACCGAACTCGTAGAAATTCGGCCCGCCGGCTGCCCCTTGAAGGGGGATGAAATTCGAGATGAGCGTGACCGTGTCGGGCGCGTCGGGACTGACAAACGCGTAAACATCGGTGTTGTCTGCGACCGGGTCCCTTGAAATTTCCGGCGCTTCGCGATGAGACGACATTACCTACCCTCCTGAGGGAAGTGGAAACGGACGTTCGAAGGCGGCGAACCTAAGGCTCGCTAAGAGGCCGCCCGGGCGAGCCTGGCGGCGAGTTCCCGGTCGGTGTAACTGATCTGTCGAGTGCCGACGTAGAGGTCTATCTGGCCGGTCCTGGCATCCCGGACGTGCGCGACGATCTCGCCGGAAGTGTTCGGAGCGTCCCCGCCCATTCCCGCCCCCGCCGAAGCTACGGTGCTCTGCGCGGATCCGGCCGCCGGCCCCGCGTTCCGCCCCAGGCCCGCTGCCGGAAGCATTGCGCCAACAGCCGTTACCGTGCCGGCAGTCGCCGCTCCCGCGATAAAGCGTCTCCGTGAGAAGCCCTTCTGAAAGGGACTGCCGGATGATTCCTTCCCGGCGTCGTGTTCATGCGAACCGATGACTTCAGCCACTTGGGCCACCTTTCTCACAATTCCCGCAAACTGCTCGCTGCGGTATCTTTCGCTACGATGAGATGATCCTTATTCGCAGTCCTCGAGGGACCTGCCGCCAGCCTTACGTCCGTAGCTCCTAATGCGCGCCAGTGTGCGAACTGCCGCTCAAACGCGATTGGCGCCGGCGTCCGGGTCGTGAGGACCAACCACTTCAACCATCTGCACCTCCTGTTCGGAATTTCCGCGCTTCGCACGCTGCGGCACCTCTTCCTACGATGGGGCTCGGCCCGCTGATCAGTCCCGTCGTTGAAGCTGCGACGGCCGCGTTCGTGATGCCATGGGCGCGTCTCCCGCGTGTTGCTTCCATCCTCCAGTCCTCGGGGGGGAAGTGCTGGGCTTTGGTTCCTGGCGGCCCTGGCCCGTGTGCTGCTTGAGCTCAGCGCCGAGACGACGTAATGGCGAGTCAGAACGTCAGGCTGCAGCCAACCCTCAAGCTCGCGGTCGCGCACGTGTGCGGCCGCGCAACCGCCCTCACAGGCCAGCCTGCTCCACTGTTTGACGGGCCCCAAGGCTGCATGTTTTGATGCGACGATCGGCATTTGTGCTACAAATGCGGGTTTTCCCCTACGGGTTCGTGCGTGTTTACCGGGCTGATCTGCTACTTTCGTGCAGACGAAGGCGTGGGTCGGTGTAAGGTAAGTACAGAAAGCCGGGAACGCACTGGCGCTGACCGGGCATCGGAAGCTGGCATCCTCATGTCGTCTCAAACCGAGGCGCAGAGCACGCCTTCCCCCAACGGCAACCGACTACTCGCCGCCCTATCTGGCGACGATTACGATGAAGTCTCGCCACTGCTTGAGTTCCAGCCGCTGCGCATGCGCGAGACGTTGCAGGAAGCCGGTGACCCGGCCGACTTCGTGTACTTCCCTGTTACTGGCGTCATCTCGGTCCTCACTGTCCTGGAGGATGGAATGATGATCGAGTTCGCGACCGTCGGCTCTGAGGGCACGACCGGAGTGCCGCTTTTCCTGGGGTTCGGCCAAACGAATACAGCCCTCATCTCCCAGATCCCCGGCGATGCTTTCCGGCTCAAACGCAGTGCGTTCAAAGACTGCATCGAACGTCTGCCTTCGTTTGCCGCGGTGTTGCTCCGATACAGCGGCTTCATGCTTGCGCTGGTGGCACAGTCTGCCGCGTGCAACCGGGCTCATCACGCCGACGCGCGTTGCGCGCGTTGGCTCCTCATGACCAACGACCAGGCCGGTCGCGATGACTTCCCGATCACACAGGAATTCCTTGCACAGATGCTCGGCATTAGCCGGCCGAGCGTCGCGCTTTCGGCCGCTGCTCTGCAACGTGCGGGACTTGTGGCGTATCACCGCGGTGAAATGCAGATAACCGACCGCCGCGGCCTCGAACGGGCGGCATGCGAGTGCTATGCGGTGATTCGCCACAACTTCCTTGAGTTCGCGGGGACGTCTTACGAGTAGCTGATTGTCCAGGGAGCGACGCCCTCTGGCGGAATAGCCGCGGGGCTGAAGCTGGAATTGCCGGCGGGTTAGATTTGAATGAAAGCTCGACGGGACCGGGCAGAGTGGAGATGACCCTTGCCAAGCAGTCCTTCTGACCGGCTCCCGTTCCGCGTCATCATAGCGGATGACCACACGCTGTTACGGCAAGCACTCAAACTACTCCTTGAAGCCCATCTTGAGATCACGGTTGTCGGCGAAGCTGCTGACGGATACGAAGCAGTGTTGCTCGCAGACCAACTTCAGCCAGATGTTGTCCTTATGGACATCAACATGCCCAGGCTCAACGGGATCGAAGCTACCCGCCAGATTGTGAAACGCCATCCTGGAGTCCGGGTGATTATCGTGAGCGCTTATAGCGAGCGTCAGCAGCTCGTCGATTCGCTCCGGGCGGGGGCCATCGGCTATCTAGTGAAGCGGTCGGATATCGATGAGGTGGTCCTTGCGGTCCGAATGGTACACAGCGGCAACCCGTACTTTTCGGCCGAGATCGCGGGTTCGACGAACGTCGCTGAACTGCTGTATGACGCTCGGTCCGGGGCGGGCCGGACCGCAGCGGACAGTCTCACGCCGCGAGAGAGGGAGGTCGTCCAGTTGCTCGCGGAGGGGTTCACGTGCAGGGCCAGCGCGGAGAGACTTGTGCTCAGCGAGAAGACTGTCGAGGGCCACTGCGCGAGGGCGATGGCAAAGCTCGGGACAAAGACGCGCGCGGACCTCGTCAGAGTAGCGATCCGCGATGGCATTGTGGGGTTCCGGGAGGCGGATGCGCCTGAGCCGCTGCGATTCCCGACCAAGGATCGCACCGGGTAGCGTCGGTCTGACCCCGCGAGGGTGGCGGCGCGAGCTCGCCGGTCTCCTCTGGGCCGGCTGCCCGGCGGGTTTGGTTGCGGGAGTGGCAACGAGCCGGCATCACTCGATGCGCGATAGATCCAGGGGAAATCCGCAGCACCGATAGAGGTGATCCCCCTGAGGACTCAGGTGGAATCCCAGCGCAATACGGGGTAGACGCAGCGTAGGAACCACGGAACGGCGAACCCATAGTGGGGTTATGCCGCCATGGAAATGGCGACCAACCCTACGAATGGAGTTCCCGAATGCTAGAGACTCAAACCATCACGAGCGCACAGAGCGAGCGGGAGCAGATGATCCGCGCCAACCTGCCTCTCGCCTCGTACGTCGCAAGGAAGCTTGTCATAGAGATGCCGGGCAGCGTCGTAGGATACGAGGACCTCGTCGGCCACGGTACGGTGGGGCTGATCCAGGCCTATGATCGTTTCGACGCCTCGCTTGGCATCCCATTCGCGGCGTTTGCGATTCCCAGGATTCGAGGCGCGATCCTCGACGCGCTCCGCAGACTCGACCCGCTCAGCCGTGGCCAGCGCTCGGCAGCGAAGCAGATCATTGCCAAGCAGAACGAACTGGCGATGACCTTGGGCCGCGAAGCAACCGAGAACGAACTGCGCGTCGCAACGGGACTTGGCAGCGAGCAATTCAAGACGTCCCGCTCGTTGGCGGCATTCCGGTGCGTGCCGATTGCCGACGCAGACGACGAAGGGTTCCAATACGGCTATCCAGAACCGGCTGACCCCGAAGAGCCAGCAACTGGCGAAATCGAGCGAGAGCAGCTCTACCTGTTGCTTGCGGAGGCCGTGGCTTTGCTTCCAGAACGAGAAAAACTGATCATCGGCCTGCACTACAACGATCACCTCACGTACCGAGAAATAGCTACCATCATCGAAGTCTCCGAAACCCGGGTAGCACAACTCGTGCATCAGGCGCTCAGGCGGCTGCGACGCAACCGTCCACTGGTCGACGCGGCTTAAGGAATGAGATCTCGAGGCCGGCCGGCGCGTTCGACTCGAAGTGAGCTTTGGCCGCGCATCCGCCACGGGGAACACGATATTCGGCGGAACAGCGGTAACGAAGCGCGGTGCGTCCTCACGAGCGTGTCCGACTGTTGGGATTGGACAGACAGTTCGGGGTAGCCTACCGCTAGGATGAATGCACGTAACGTCTCTAGTTCAAGCCCGCGCGTGACCGAGGGCGGCGCGGCACTTCAAGGAGACAGTGTGGGGCACCACCAAACGACGGAGGGCATCGCCTACTGCGAGGCGGTGTTCGGCCTCGATTCGCAGCCAATCGATTTCGAGTTTGTCGCCGTCAACGAAGTTTTCGTACATCTGACTGGCGGACGCGATACTCGCGGCAAGCGCCTCACCGAGGCTTTCCCCGAGGTGTCGGAACAGAGCCCCGAGCTTCTCGATGCCTTTCTGCGCGTTGCGGCAACGGGACAATCAGAACAACTCGAAACGTATTTCGGGCACCCTGGCCGGTGGCTTTCGGCAGCAGTCCACAGCATGGAACGTGGCGGCCTTCTCGCCGTGTTCGAAGACAACAATGAGCGCACCACGAGCGAGGAATCCTTCCGCGATCGGGCTGTAAGGGAGTTGGCCGAAGCGCGCGAACAACTCCAGACGATTATGGATTATTCGCCAGCCGCTATCTACGTCAAAGACGTCAGCGGACGGTACGTTGTTGTGAACCGGCGCCACGCTGAACTCATGGGGAGGCCCGCCAATGAGATCATCGGGCGTACGGTCCACGACCTTTTTCCGCCGGCCGTAGCCGAGGAAATTCGGCGACGCGAGCTCGCCATCCTTGAATCCGGGAGCGCTGCCGAATGGGAGGAGGTTGTCTCTCTTCCCGGCGGTCCGGCGCCGTTCATTGCCAACGGCTTTCCACTTTCGGGTTCTATCGGCACTATCGAGTACGTCGGCTACATCTACCTGGACATCTCGGAGCGGAAGCGTATCGAAGCGGAACAACACGATGTCCGGCAATCTCTGCGAGCGTCCCTGGAGCGATTTGTCGGCCTCTTCAGGGCGAGCCCTGTCCCGTTCGTCATCCTCGACGACGCTACCGAAGCGATCGTCGAGGTCAATGAAGCGTTCGAGCTCACGACGGGCTTTCGACGGGACGAGGCCGTTGGAGGAACCGTTGAGGGACTGGGCTTTTGGACCAACCTCTCGGAGAAAGCCCAGCTCTTGTCGCTTTTGCAGCAACACGGCCGCGTTGCACCGTTCGAGGCCACATTGCGGAAGAAAACGGGCGAGACCTTCGCGGGGCTCCTCTCTGTCGAACTCGTAGACACGCACGGTGGCCGGCTCCGGATCCTTTCCGTAGCAGACATCACTGCGCGAAAGCGCGCCGAGGCGAGCCTCATCGCCGCACGGGTTTCCGCTGATAGGGAGAATGAAGCGAAGAGCGAGTTCGTTTCACGCATGAGCCACGAACTTCGGACGCCCCTCAACGTCATCCTCGGATTCGCGCAGGTCCTGCGGCTCGACCCACTGCAGTCAAACCAGGACGAGGCAGTGGGGCACATCCTCACCGCCGGCCATCACCTGCTGGACCTGATCAACGATGTGCTTGACCTGTCGCGAATGGAGTCCGGGAGGATCAAGTTCGCCATCGAGCGGGTGTCGGTTGCCGATGCGATCGAAGATTCGCTCAGCCTGATTCAACCACTGGCAGCGGTCAGGCACATCACGACACAGTTCATTCCCGATGAACCCGTCGAGGGGCTGATGGCGATGAGTGATCGCCAGCGTCTGAAACAGGTGCTGCTCAACTTGCTCTCCAATGCCGTCAAGTACAACCGTGATGGCGGCTCGGTGACGGTCACTTGCGGCCTCAGAGCCGCGGGAGAAGTCAGGATCCAGGTCGCCGATACGGGGCCGGGTATCAGCCCGCAGAACCTGCGCTTGCTCTTCACGCCGTTCGAGCGCCTGGACGCCGAGGGCACCATCGCCGAAGGAACTGGCCTTGGCCTGGCGCTGAGCAAGCGATTTGTCGAGGCTATGGGTGGCACCATTGGCGCGACCGCCACTCTTGGAGAGGGGACGGCGTTCTGGGTGGACCTTCCACTTGCAGCGAACCAGGAGCGCACGGATTCACCCCTGGCAGCCAGCGAGCCGCGGCCGCAGCCGACGCCACACTTGCGCCCAGCGACCATCCTGTACATCGAAGACAATCTCGGGAACCTCGAACTCGTGGAGCGGGTGCTTGCGAGGTTTCGCACCGTAAAACTGATACCTGCGGTGCAAGGCCGTATCGGGCTAGACCTTGCCCGTCAGCACCGGCCGGACCTCGTGCTGTTGGACTTGCACCTCCTGGACCTTTCTGGCGAGGAAGTGCTGCGCGCGCTAAAGGCCGATCCACAAACGGAGAGCGTACCGGTCATCATCGTTAGCGCCGATGCCAGCCAGGGCCAGAGCGAACGACTGTTGGCCTCTGGAGCGTTTGCCTACATCACAAAACCGCTCGACCTTCGTAACTTCGTTGACGTTATTCAGCGCGCTCTCGAGGAGACCGACACCAACCCTCGCCGAACAGATTCGTAGCCCCCATCACCGGGAGATTTGAGCCACGGGCGAGAGGGGGGTTTAGGCTGCCTCCTGCTTTGTAGCCGGCACGAAGAATCCCGATTCGGGGCGGCCGAGAAGATACCCCTGGACAAGATGAATGGGGGCCGCGTGTTGCCGTAAGTGGTAGCCGGCCATCTGCTCCACGAACGTCATCTGGTCTTCGGTTTCCACGCCTTCGACAAGCACCTGGGCTCCTACTTCAGCCCCGAATGCCAGGAGCGCCCGGAAGGCAGCTCGGGCAGGCCCAGGGACCTGGGCGCCAACGACGATCTCACGATCGACCTTCAAGTAGTCGAATTGCACTTGCTGAAGCATTGCCAGGCCGATGTTTCCAGCACCGACGTCGTCGAGGGCGATCGCGAAGCCAGCCGCACGAAGTTCTTCGGCAGCCTCCGCCACGAGCTGCGGGGGTACGACCGTACGTTCCGTTATCTCGATCACCACGCGCCACGGATCGAGCTGAGTCTCCGATAATTCATCGACCAACGTGTGTGCTGAAAATTCACTCTGCGTGAGGGAGTGGGGTGAGATGTTCAGAAAGAGGAGGGCGTCCGCCGGTAGCGCGGCGGCAGCCGCAATGGCACTGCGCCGGCAGAGGAGATCCAGCTCGGGAACGTGACCCATCTGTTGGGCAACGTCGAACGCCTCTTGCGGGCCTTCGAGCGCGTTGCCAGGCGCGAGCCGGGTGAGAGCCTCGTACCCGAGGATTGTCCGGGGCGAAAGATGCCAGATAGGTTGAAAGACAGTCTGCACATCGCCCTCGGTCAGAAGCCGGTGCAGCGCATGGACTTTCGAGTTCGAAAAGCCAGGCGTCATGTCGAGGCTGGTCAGATACGGCACCACCACGTTGCGCCCTTGATGTTTCGCCTGGTAGAGCGCAGCGTCCGCTTGCTGGCCAAGCGCGCCCTGGTCGCTCTCTCCAGTCACGCTCGCGGCCAGACCGACACTCACGGTAGCAGGGCTAAGTTCCGTGGCTACCCAGTCGCGAAACCTCTCCATGAGCGCGACGGCCTCAGCGATGTCGAGGCCGGGAAGGTACGCCGCGAACTCGTCACCACCTATCCGGAAGGCACTCGCGGACGCCGGGAGGAAGCCCCGCAGCGCATCCGCAACGGCGCGGAGCGTCGCATCACCGCGAGTGTGTCCCCACGTGTCGTTGATCATCTTGAATTCGTCCAGATCGATCATCGCCAGAGCGAGCGGAGACTCCGGGACTGAGGCCACGCGAGCGAATACCTCTTCGAACGCCCGGCGGTTTCCAAGTCCGGTTAAGGGGTCCGAGATGGCCGTCGTTCGAAGTCGTCGCATCTCCAAATCAACCTCAGCTTCGCGACGGGCGAACAGGCGTGCCGCCACTAGCAGCGCAACCACGAAGAGGATGCCCCCGGCGAAGACCGCGAACGAAACCCTGGTTCGGGTCTTGCTCCAGGCCGCGTAGTTCGCGAGAGCAGCCTCGGCTCGCGCAGCCTCGGCCTGCTGAGGTTGTGCGAGCGCATCGACCAGTTGGGTACTCCAGTCGGCATAGGCGTTCGGCAGTTGGGCTGGCTGGCCCTGGGCTACGCTGGCGAAGAAGAGCTGGACATTTTGAAGTTTGACCGGGTCTTCCAACGAATTGATGAGTTCGACATCCCTGGGACCGCCGAGCCGCCGAATGTCGTTGGCCGAAGCGAGTGCCGCGTCCCACCGCTGGGTAACCAGGGCGAGATTTGCCGGGGTCGGAGCGTTGACGTAGATGCTGCTGGCTTCAGCGACGCGAGCGACGTTGAAGCGCGCGTCGCTATAAGCGGCCCCAAGGCGCACGGCAGCGTGGGCGCTCTGTAGCTGATTCGAGCTCTCCATTTGCGTGACAATTTCGAACACCGCGAGGGTGCAGAGGACTCCAACGAGTCCAAGAGCCGCCATCCAACTGAGTACCCTGGCTGACCAATGCATGCCGAACCTCCGGGAGGACATTCGGATCGGAGGCCAGCGTTCTGTAGGAGCATCGCCCTCGCCTGAGCTTGCCCTCGGAGAATCGGGTGCAGCCGCGATCCAGGCTAAACAATGCTCTGATGAACAACGGGCCAGGAGCATCCTCGCTGTTCCGAATGGGCAACGGAACCGAATAGATAACGGGGCGGCCAAAGTGGAGCGGGATACTCTGGGCACGGCCCGGGGGTTTGGAGGTAGTCTGTTGCCGACCGATGGTTCTCGTCTGCCCATCCGGGTCCTCCTTGCCGATGACCATGCGTTGTTGCGGCAATCGCTGAAGTTGCTCCTCGAGCGACGCTCAGAAGTTATGGTTGTCGGCGAAGCTGCCGACGGCTACGAGGCGATAGCACTTGCGGGCAGTCTCCGGCCGGACGTGGTCTTGATGGACATCAACATGCCGCAATTGAACGGCATCGAGGCAACGCAACAGATAGTCGCGCAGCAACGCAGGGTTCGAGTAATCATGTTGAGCGCTTACGGTGAGCGTAGGCAGCTCGTTGAGGCGGTGCGCGCCGGGGCCCTCGGTTACCTTGTGAAGCGCTCGGATATCGATGAAGTCTTGGCCGCCATGCGCGTGGTGTCCACGGGCAACTGCTATTTTTCAGCGGAACTTTCCGGCTCCTTCGACATTCCGGGCATTATCTTCGACGCCCGGGCTGGAGCCAAGCGCGGTACTGCCTGCGGGCTCAGCCCACGAGAGGCCGAAGTCGTCCAGCTGCTTGTAGAGGGATTGACCTACAAATCCTGTGCGAAGAACTTGAGCGTGAGCGAAAAGACCGTCGAAGGCCACTGTGAGCGTGCCATGGCGAAATTAGGAACGAAAACGCGTGCTGACCTGGTCCGGGTCGTCATGCGTGATGGGATCAACGTGCTTCGGCGGGCTCCTGAACCGCTCCAGTTCCCAGCCGCCGCACAACCCCAGCAGTCGCTACCGCCCACAAACACATCTAATCAGGTGGCCTAGCCCTTCGCCTCCCCGCAGCCTGGCGCCGGGGTAGCAAAGCCGCTCGCCAGCACCGACCCGGATCTCAACTGATCTGTCCCCTACCGACCCTCCCTCCCCCGCCGACTGTCGTTGCGGATGAACGTCGTTGAAGAGCTAGCCGTGCCATCGGGTCCCGGACGCCGTGACCTGCCGGGTTCGACTGAGGCTGAGCTCCCTGGTCGTCCCGGTCCGGTGCCCCCGGGGGGTTTGGGTGCGCGCGAAGAGCTGGGCGACAGCGAGGCTCACTACCGCGCCACGTTCGAATCGCTCAGCGATCTCTACTTCCAGACGGATGCCGATGGACTGATCACACTTGTGAGTCCATCGGCTTTGAGCCACAGCGGCTGGACACCCAACGAGCTGGTTGGGCGGCCCCTGGGGAAAGTATTCATCGACGATGCAACGTCGAGAGCCTTCCTTGCAGAAGTCCGGGCGATGGGTACAGTCAACGACCGTGAAGCGTTGATGCTGCGACGCGACGGTACGACTGCATGGGCTTCTATCAATGCGCAATCGTTGGTCGATGTTGACGACCGGATCATCGGTTTCCGCGGGACGCTCCGCAACATCGATGCACGCAAGGCCGCGGAAGCGGAACGCGACGAGATCTTCCAGCTGTCCGTCGATATGTTGACGATCATTGCCCCTGGTGCGCAGATCGCCCGAATTAATCCCGCATGGACGAGTACATTGGGCTATAGCCCAGAGGACGTGGTTGGCACGAGCGTCTTCGCGCTTGTCCACCCGGAGGATCTCTACGGCACCGCGCACATGGCTGTCCTAACCAGCAGGGGCCAGATCGTCATCGACGTCCGGGCACGATTCAGGGCGAAGGACGGGACATATCGCTGGTTGTCGTGGAACCTGGCGGCGCGCACCGCAAAGGGTCTTATCTTCTGTGTGAGCCGCGACATTACCGGTCTCGTGGAGGCGGAAGAGGCGAGCCGCCAGTTGGTTGAGGCGCTCCAGGCCAGCACGCTAGCCCTCGCAGAGCAGGCCCTGGAGACGGACCGGCTTCGCGCGGCCGCAGAGTACTTAGCGAACCACGACGTGCTCACCGGCGCGCTGAATCGGCGCGCCTGGTTCGACCTCGCGAACGCCACGAGTCCAACGGCGGTTGGGATGTTCGACATCGACCTGTTCAAATCGGTGAACGATCATCACGGACACCCTGCGGGCGATGCCATCCTGAGAGACATCGCCCACCGCCTGAACGGTTTGCTCGAACCGCACGGAGCAGTGCTTGGACGGCTTGGGGGTGAGGAATTTGGCGTCCTGTTCCATGGCACGTTCGCTGAGGCTCGCATACTCGTCATGCAAGCGCTCGCAACCGTGCGTAGCACGCCGGTGCTGCTGCGGGACGACACCGAAGTTTCTGTAACGGTGTCCGCGGGGCTGGCACCGTGGCGAGACCCTGGCCGGCAAGATGAGGATCCGATGACGCTTGCCTATGAAGAGGCCGACGCCGCCTTGTACGAGGCGAAACAGAGCGGGCGCGACCGAGTCGTCGTCCGGTCGCTGAAGGTCGCATGAAGGAGTGAGGGGGTCAGGCTGGTAATCTGACCAGCTACACAGTGGCGAAGTCACGGTGACCCCCAATCGCCACCAACCGTCCACCGTTTGTTTCTTCGACGCCACAGTCCGTGCCGATGTTCCGACGGAGAACCTGCCCGGCGTCTCGCGCCACCATTGCAGACGCGCGGCCGTTCACGGGGCAGCGTTCGCTTCCCCAACCGGGCGATTCAGAAGGATGCCGACATTGACCAATTACCGAAGTACCACTTTGAAGTCACTTATCTGCCGCATACTCCGTGTCACGTCGCGCCACCGATTGGTCGCGACGGGGTTTGTGATCGCCGTCGCCGCCATCACGGTCGGCTTGATAGGTCAACCTGCTCATTCGGCGAGCGCTGCCGGCGCGACATCGCAGTGCAACAGCGAGATGAACGGCGGTGGAACGGAGGTGGCATGTACGGTGACGGTGGTCAACTACCTGTCCGCCTCCGGCGAACTCTCGGAGACGCCACCTTCCACGGTCACGATGACAAGATGCGTTGGCGCCTCCGGCCCGCTCGGCACACTGACCTGCACGACGACAACTTCGGTATCGACACAGCCTGTTACGGCGGTTCGTCAGTGTGACCTCTCAGGCAACGGTGGGGGCGGGAGCGTGGTGTGCACAGCAACCATCACAAACCACTTCAGCGGCAGCCCAGGATCGGTTACCCCTGCCACGGTCTACCAATGCATCGGCTCAGTCATCACCGGGACAGGAGCGCCGGGAACATGCACACCGGCCAATACGCCAGGAGTCACTTCGGTGACGGCGGCAACCGTTGGTCAATGTAATGGCTCGGGTAACGGCGGGACGAACGTCCGCTTCACCTGCAGCGTGACGCCAGGCTCCAACATCACCCAGGCGCTGCCCCTAAATATCGACCAATGTAACGGCTCCGCGAATGGCGGGGGTGCACTCGTCGTTTGCGAGGTCACCGTGGTGAACGATGTGGCCACAACCCCCTCGCCTACGACACCTCCTGGAGCGACGGTAACTCCGAACTCCTCGCCCACAGCGGCTCCCGGGACCAGTCCAGTCGCTTCGCCGGCGACATCGCCAGGAGCATCGGTGACTCCAGTTACTACGGGTACACCGGTACCAACACGCGGGCTTGCTTCCCCAACTCCCGCCAATGCGACGGCCAGACCGGAAAGCACCCCGGCAGGGAACGTGCCGGCAGTCTCTTCTACTCCTCGCCCTCCGGCGACGGGCAATGCAGGCCCGGCAAGCCACCCCGGGGCCGGAAACCGTCTACTGGTCCTGGGTATCATCGCCGCGGCCGGCTTGATGGCTGGGCTTGGCCTCAAATCCCGCTGGACTCATCACCAGTAAACTCGTGTAGAGCGGTGGTTCATGGCAACAAGCCCGGCCGCCGCTGACAGGTGGGGTCACTTCGAATCAACGGGTGATGACTCATGCCGCCGTGAGCGTTGCTGAGCTTCTGTTATTTACGGGCAGACCGGCCGGCGCAACATGGGCACCAGGAAGGTCACTCTGGCGAATGGGTTGCACGCCCCGCTGGCTCGATGAGCCAGTATCAACGACACGCGCGCACCTTCCGCCGGAAGCCCAGGACCCGTTCATGGCCGCAATGCAAGCTGCCCCACCACAGCACTGCCCCAAGTGCCGGGGCTTCGTTGTCGTTGAACGCGACTTCTACGGAACCTACGGCAGCTGCCTGACGTGTGGGTATGTTCACGACGTGATCAGCTCCCCACCAGTCGATCTGGCGAGCGAAAAAGCGGCGCAGCCGCAACGTAGACGAAGACGCCAGCCATCGCACGGAAAACAGCGGCTTTAGTCGCCGTGGCGATGCGCCGGCCCAGCATGTCGATGGCGCCAACTACGTTGACTAAATGAGGGAATGCTCCACCCTCAGCAGTTCTTCAGCCTGTCCGGTCAAGCGCCACAACTGCCGGTTCGGGCCCCGGAAAGTCTGTCAATTTCAGGCAGACGCCTCCGCTTATGCTGACTTGGAGTACTCGTTTCGAATACAGCCTTCACCAACAAAAGTACGCGCGTCCGCCCCCTTCGGAATCACCACAGACCGATCCCACAAGAGAAGGACAAGCTGCTGGTGGCGGCGGTCCAACGCGAAGGACTTTGGAATGCTCGACCTTCACCCTGACAAAGAAGATCGCCGCAAGCGCAGTCAAAGACCGACCGTTGTCTGCTGCTGGTGTGGCAAGACACTCGAACGCGGCTCGACGCTGGTGTCCGACGGCCTATGCGTGCCATGCCTGCCGTCGTTCGTAGCGAGTGGCGAGACGCCTGTTCAAATGGGAATGCGCCGAAGCTGAGGAAGAAGCGGTCCCACGTCAAACGCAGCGGCAGCAGCGGT